>JAAZGQ010000063.1 GCA_012511135.1 Bacteroidales bacterium
AAATACATCGGTAAGTTTGCCACTCAGACCCACTTCTTTGGTTACGAAGGGCTTTGTACGGCTCCCTCCAACTACGATGCCGATTATTGTTATTCACTGGGTTATACCGCCTCGCGCCTGATTGCCTACGGCAAAACCGGTTACATGTCTTCCGTACGCAACACCACCAAAGCGGCCAAAGACTGGATAGCCGGCGGAGTGCCCATCACCATGATGATGAATATGGAGCGTCGTCACGGCGAAATGAAGCCCGTAATTCAAAAAGCCCTGGTTGATCTCAAAGGCAGGCCTTTCAAAAATTTCGTATCAAAACGTGCAGCCTGGGCTATACAGACCGATTATGTTTATCCCGGCCCCATCCAGTATTTCGGCCCAACCGAAGTCTGTGACGAGCCAAGCAAGACTCTCAAACTGGAGTCTGCTAAATAAAGAAGCTGAAAAGAATTTAGATTAGAGCCGGGCATCAACCAACTCGCGGGGCAAAAAGCTCTTGACGTCGTAGATCAGGCCGTTCCTGTTGAGCAGGCTTTTAATGTCCAGCTTTCTGAATTCCTCGTGAGCTACTGCCAGCACCACAGCATCAAATGTTTCTTTAAGATTTTCAAGGCCTTCCCTGAGCAGGGGGAGGCCGTATTCTTTTTGGAAATCGGCCGGGTCGGCATGCGGATCGTAGAGGACAATATCAGAAGTATATTCGCTGAAAGTATTGTATACATCCAGCACTTTGGTATTGCGGGTATCGGGACAATTCTCCTTGAAAGTAACACCCAGTATAAGTATTCTTGCGTCTTTTACTATCAGGCCTTTTTTGTTCATCAGCTGAATGACACGATTGCCTACATAGCTGCCCATACCGTCGTTCAGATGCCGGGCATCGCTCATCATCCGGGGCAGATAGCCGTGAATCTGTGCCTTTTGAATCAGGTAATAAGGGTCGACGCTGATGCAATGGCCGCCCACCAGTCCGGGGCTGAAGCGGATAAAATTCCATTTGGTAGCAGCGGCGTCCAGTATTTCCCGGGTATCAAGCTGCATGGCATTGAACATACGGGCCAGTTCGTTGATAAATGCTATATTGACGTCGCGCTGCGCATTCTCAATGATTTTGGAGGCTTCGGCTATACGTATCGAAGAGGCTTTGTGGGTGCCGTTCAATAAGACAGAGTTATACAAAGCATCTACTTTGTCAGCCGTTTCGGCAGTTGAGCCCGAAGTGACCTTAATGATCTTTTCAACACTATGTGCCCGGTCGCCGGGGTTTACTCGTTCAGGAGAATAACCGACATAGAAATCCCGGTTAAATTTTAAGCCGGAATCTCTTTCCAGTACAGGTACACAAACATCTTCGGTAACTCCCGGATAAACAGTAGATTCGTAAATAACCAGATCGCCCGGACTCAATACAGTAGCCAGCATGCTGCTGGCCTGAATGAGCGGTTCAAGTATGGGATGATTGTTTTTGTCTATAGGGGTGGGAACCGTTACTATGTAGTGATTGCAGTTTTTGATGTCTGCCAGGTCTGAGCTGCAGTAAAAGCCTTGCCGAAATGCTTCGGCCAGAGCCTGAGCGCTCAGTTCGCCTGTAGAATCGTTGCCTTGCATAATGGCTTCTACCCTTTGAACATTGATTTCAAAGCCGATGGTTGAGTATTTGGTCGAAAACAAACTAGCCAAAGGTAAACCGACGTAACCCAGTCCTATTACCGCGATGCGGATATCTGAGTTATCGGGCGAATTTGTTTTCATGGCCGTATAGCTTAAGACTGCCTGCCGTAGGACAAGCCCAGGTTAACGCCTTTTTTTGGCTTGTTGCTTAATTTGCTCCCTCTGCATTCGTTGAGCCTCTTCCAGCCTTTTGGCAAAGCCCGATTTCTTGACGGGTTTACTTTTATTTTCCATCAGTTGTTTGAGCATCTTTTGTTCATCAATGCTTGCTCTGAACAAATAGGTTTGCCCTATGGTAAACAAGGTAGATACAAAATAATAGAAACTCAATCCCGCAGAATATTGGTTGAAAATAAACAGAAACATTACAGGCATCAGGTACATCATGGCTTTCATGCCGGGCATTTGAGTACCGCCACCAGTGCTGTCTCCGTTAATTTTTGTATACACAAGGTTGGTGATTGTCATCAACAGACAAAACAAACTGATGTGATTGCCAAAGAATTTGCTTATGAGCGGAATATTGGCTTCCCAGGTAATGACGGCATCGTAGGTAGAAAGATCCTGAGCCCAGAGAAAGCTTTCCTGCCTCAATTCTATAGAAGCAGGGAAAAACCAGAACATGGCAATGAGTATAGGGAACTGCATCAGCATGGGCAGACAGCCGCCCATGGGGTTGACACCGGCTCGTTTGTAGAGCTCCATGGTGGCAGCTGAACGCTCCTGTGCCTTACTTTCGCCTGCAAGTCTGCTGTTGATTTCGTCAATCTGGGGTTTGAGCAAACGCATCTTGGCCGAAGATTTATAAGACTTAAAGGTCAGCGGTAAAATCAGGAGTTTGATACAAATAGTCATCAAAATGATGATGATACCAAAGTTGTTGATAAAACTCCCGAAGAAATTAAACATGGGAATAATCAGACCCACATTGACCCAGCGAATAATGCTGCCTCCCAGGGGAACCAGGTTATCCAGGTCTAGCTGTTCTGTTTTTTCAACGCCTCTGTCAAATTTCCTGAGTATGGAATACTTGGTGGGACCAAAATAAAAATTCAACTGAGCTTCTCTGTTACCGCGCATGTCGAAGTCTATGGCCGAACGCAGGGCATAGTTTTTGACATAGGGAGATTGATCATTTTCTAATCTTGAGTTTAATTCGTTGGAAATAAGCCCTGTTTTGCTAAGGAGTACAGCCGCAAAGAACTGATCCTTGAAGGCGATCCAGCGCAGGCGGTTGTTGATGCTTTTAGTGTCGTCTTTGGATTCGCTCAGTTTTTCGACGTCGTCTCCCATAAATTTGTACTGCAACATGGAATAGCGTTGTTCAAATTTACGACCTTTTTCCTGGCTGCGCATTTTGACGGCCCAATTCAGGTCGAGATTACTGATACTGGGCGAAAGCAGGTTTTCGAGGCCTTGTCCCCGGATGTCCATAGACATCAGGTAAGTGCCGTCCTGCAAACTATATACAAAGTCAAGATATTGATCCTGAGCTATAGTCAGCCTGAAAATAAATTCCTGAGGATTTTCCCCTTGCACCGGAGTGAAATAGAGGTCTTTGGTGTTGATTATTCTATTGTTGGTGCTTATCAGAGTTACATCGAACGAAGAATTGTTTTCGTCGAAAAGAATCAGGGGCAGGGAATCGTGAGTGACATAGTTCTTGAGCCTGACTGAGGCGATGCGTCCTCCTTTGGAAGATAAGCTTAATTCCATCAAATCGTTTTCGATGCTGTAAGTCTGATTTTCTCCTTCGAGAAATGCGGCAAACTGACCATAACTATCTATGAGAGAAGCATTATCGCTTTGTCTGCTTGCTTGTTTTTCTGGCTGCACAGTTTCTGTTTGTTCCGGAGCAGTGTCAGGCGCAGAATCAATTACGCTTTCATGTTGAACGGCTTGTTGCACTTTTTGCTCTGTGGGTTTGTGGAGCAGGCTGAAACCAACAAGTATCAGTAAAATGAGTCCAAATCCAATTAAAGTATTTTTATCCATAATATTATTTAGTGGTGCAGGCCTTGATAAAGTCTACAAACAAGGGGTTGGGATTGAGTACGGTGCTGTTGTATTCCGGATGAAATTGCGTGCCGAGATACCATTTTTTGTCACTGAGTTCAATCATTTCTACCAGTTGTGTATCCGGATTGATACCTGCACATTTCATTCCTGCGGCTATGAATCTGTCCTTGTAGTGGTTGTTGAATTCAAAGCGATGGCGGTGTCTTTCCTGAATCAGCTCTTTTTGGTATGCCCGCCAGGCGATAGAATCCGTATCGATTACGCAATCGAAATCACCCAGTCGCATGGTTCCACCCATATTGGTAACGCTTTTTTGTTCATCCATCAGGTCGATGACGTTGTCTACGGTATTGGGATTGAACTCGGTAGAGGTAGCATCTTTGATACCCAATACATTACGGGCAAATTCTATGCACATGCATTGCATGCCCAGGCAAATACCAAAAGTAGGCAGATTGTGTTCGCGGGCAAACTTCAGGGCGGTAATTTTACCTTCGATACCTCTGACCCCATAACCCGGACCGATGAGTATACCATCAAGCCCTGAGAGTGTTTTTTCTACGTTACTTTCTTCTATTTTCTCGGCCGATATAAGGCGCAGATCTAAACAACGGTCGCTGTAGGCCGAAGCGTGTTTAAGCGATTCCGTAATAGAAATATAAGCGTCGGGCAGTGAAGTATATTTGCCTACCAAACCAATTCGTACTTTTTTGGTAGCACTTTTCATCTTGTTGACGAAATCTGTCCAAGGCTGTAAATCGGATTCTGTATCGGTGGGCAGGTTGAATTTTTCAAGAATAATCTTGTCGAGGTTTTCCTGGCGCACTTTAAGAGGAATCTCATAAATACTTGGCAAATCAATACATTCGATAACTGCTTTTTCTTCGACATTGCAGAATAGGGCTACTTTTTTGCGTATGCCCGCATTCAGGGGATGTTCTGTGCGCAGTACCAGAATGTCCGGTTGTACTCCTAATTCAAGCAATTGTTTGACGGAATGTTGTACAGGTTTTGTTTTGAGCTCCTTGGCTGCTGCCAGATAGGGAACATAAGCCAGGTGTATGCACATGCAGTGGCTGCTGCCCAATTCCCATCTTAGCTGACGCATGCTTTCAATAAAAGGTAAAGATTCAATGTCGCCAACCGTTCCGCCTATTTCTGTAATGATAAAATCGTATTGTCCTTTGAGGCTAAGTTGTCTCATGGAACGTTTGATTTCGTCGGTGATATGAGGAACGACTTGTACGGTTTTACCCAGAAAATCGCCTCTTCTTTCTTTGTTTATGACACTTTGATAAATGCGCCCGGTAGTAATGTTGTTGGCGCGGGTGGTTTTGATGTTGAGGAAACGCTCGTAATGACCCAGGTCAAGATCGGCCTCGTGGCCGTCGCAGGTTACATAGCATTCTCCGTGTTCAAGCGGGTTTAGGGTGCCCGGGTCAATATTAATATAAGGGTCAAATTTTTGGATAGTTACTCTGTAGCCGCGTGCTTGCAGAAGTTTACCCATAGATGCAGACAAGGTGCCTTTTCCTAAAGAAGAAACCACACCTCCGGTGACGAAAATAAATTTGGTATTTTTCACAATTACAAGAAGTTATATTAACTAAACGTTCTCCGTTACTAAAAAAATCTAAAACCGCAAAAGTACGAAAAAAGTTTTGAAAAGAAAGTCTTACTTTCGCAGAAAATATCAAAGTATGCTAAATAGGATTATTGGTGGATTTGTATTGCTTTTTGTTCTGCAAAACTTGCCAATGAATGCCCAAGAAAATATCATACCCGGATATTCATTGTTTTTGAATACCATTCCGAATCTTGATAACAACCGGCAGCTAGCTCAGGAAAATGATTCTCTTCAGCTTGAACCGGCAGCTGATGTTGAAACTGAAATTTCACCCGAACGTGCCTTACTGGACAGTTTGTCTGTCATTATAAGAACAAGCCTGGGGCTGGAATCCGGCACCGGTAACGATAAATTGAATTATGCTTCCGACAGCCTGAAGATAGTCCATGCCACCGACAGCCTGAGAAGGCTGTATTCCGGTGACAGTCTTAAATTGATTAATGCATTGGACAGTCTTCGTTCGATCATAACTTCTGACAGCCTGCATACAGCAGCAAACGACTCGTTGAATCTGCAAAATCCGGACAGCCTGTCGGCAAAAACGCGGAGCGATGAAGATCTTCGACCCAAAGAACCTGAACTTTCGGCCTTACACCGTTATATAAGGGATTACGATGTTTTTAAAGATCGTGTCTATCCCAGACCGCCCATAGAAATTCCCGAAGACACGGTTTTGGATTACCCCAAAATGAGTCCCTTGTTTATGCCTCTGGTATTCAATGCCCGAAAAAGAGATTTAAAGCTGGAATGGCGAGAAGAAAACAAGCACGCAATTCCTGACAGCTGGCTCAAAACCCAGCAATTGGGACAAAGCAAGGGCTTACCTTACGTCAGACGAATGGCCAGGCAAATTATGCTTGCCTTCGAGGTGGAGCAACTCGACAAAATTCGCTACCTGGAATCGGATTTGCCTGAACCCGAAAGACTGGAGGTGCCATTGGAACCCAGCAAGCCTATAGAATGGATTTCCCCGCAGAGAGTTCGTCCTCAAAACGTTGAAAGTCCTCCTTCGGCCCCTGTGCGTTATACACATTGGTATTTAAAGGGGCGTTTGACCAATCAGTTGACTCAGACCTATGTTTCTCCAAACTGGTCCAGCGGCGGTGTCAGCAATATGTCCACTTTGTCGGCTTTTTACTGGGTGGCCAAATACGACAACAAAAAGGGGATACAGTTCGATAACTTTATCGATATAAAGTTAGGCTTTAACACAGTGTCCAACGACAGTCTGCGCAAGGTGAACATTAGCAACGATCAATTTCAGGCATCAAGCAAACTGGGTATAAAAGCTGTTCAGAATTTCTATTATTCAGCCTCGGTAGACATAACTACTCAATTTCTAACTAATTACAAAACGAATTCCTACGACAAAAAGGCCGCTTTTTTATCTCCGGCTAAACTTTATGTAGGTTTGGGTATGGACTATAAGATAAAAAACAAAGAAAAAGGCTATTCTTTTTCTGCTTTACTGACCCCTTTTACTTATCGTTTGAATTATTTGCAGAACATAACGGACTTCAATCCTAAAGCTTTCGGTATTGAAGAAGGGAAACACTTTGGCCAGGACATGGGTTTCAAGATTGCCACATCCATTGACATGCAAATAACGGAATTCATTAGTTGGAACTCCTATTTTTACCTTTATTCGGACTTTAACTACATAGATTCTGAATGGAAAAATACCTTCAACTTTAATGTGAATCATTATCTTTCTACTCAGTTGTTTATTCACATGGAAATGAACACAAAAAATGAAAGACCAGAAGGTGAGAAACTCATACAGTTCAAAGAATTCCTAAGCTTCGGTTTGGTCTATTACTGGTAATTTTGAATATAAATTCAAGTTTAAACTGACATCCTTATCAGATTTGTTATATCTTTGTGTCGATTTTTACAGG
>JAAZGQ010000500.1 GCA_012511135.1 Bacteroidales bacterium
AAGCATCACGATGTCAGAGGGGCCTGTCTGGAATCTTTGAAAAAATTAGGCCTGGACTACCTGGATCTTTATCTGGTGCACTGGCCTTTTCCCAATCATCATCCTCCCATGGTTGACGTGGCATCGCGCGACCCCAATGCACGTCCTTATATTCACGAAGAATATATGGCTGTTTGGAAAGCCATGGAACAACTCGTGGACGAAGGTCTGGTTCGCAATATTGGGACTTCCAACATGACCCGTCCCAAAATGGAATTGCTTTTGCGCGATTGTCGCATCAGGCCGGCTTGCAACGAAATGGAACTGCATCCCCATTTTCAGCAGCCTGAGTTGAAAAAATTCATCGAAGATCAGGGCATAGCGGTGATTGGTTTTTCGCCCATCGGCTCCCCCAACCGTCCGGAGCGGGATAAAACACCCGATGATACGGTGCCCATCGAAGATCCTGTTATTGTAGATATTGCCCGCAAACACGGAGTACATCCGGCAGTGATCTGCATTAAATGGGGTGCTCAGAACGGGCAGATTCCCATTCCATTTTCGGTAAAACCCGAAAAATTGCTTAGTAATTTACAGGCAGTGGTACAAGATCCCCTGAGTGCCGAAGAAATGGAAGCCATTCGTAAACAAGACAAGAATTGCCGTTTTATCAAAGGTCAGGTCTTTCTGTGGCCGGGAGCCGGATCCTGGGAAGATCTCTGGGATATGGACGGCGTTATTTGTCAATAAACCTGCAAATTGCCTAAGTCGACAGCGTCCCAATTATCAAAAATTGAGTTAAGGTTAGAAATAGAATTAAGGTTATTAAAGACCCCAGTGTTAAGCTTATGAAAACAATGAAAGCAGCCTATCTGCCCGGCAACAGTACCGTTGTACTTAAAGAGGTGGAAATTCCCGTCCCTGGACATGGTGAAGTTCTGATCAAAATGAAATCGTCCACCATCTGTGGCAGTGATATACGTGCTATATACAGAGAACATTTGGGCAAAGGTCCCGAAGGTTATCAAAATAAAATTTGCGGACACGAACCCTCGGGGCAGATTGTTCAATGCGGTCCTGGTTTGCGCCGTTTCAAAGAAGGCGACAGGGTAGTTATTTATCTTATTTCGGGTTGTGGTCTGTGCAACGATTGCCGCAGAGGTTATATGATCAGCTGTACCAGCCCATTCCGCCGAGCTTATGGCTGGCAGCGGGACGGTGGAATGGCCGAATATCTTCTGGCCGAAGAAAAGGATCTGGTTCTCTTGCCCGATTCACTCACTTATACAGACGGAGCGCAAATCGCCTGTGGTTTTGGCACGGTTTACGAAGGTTTGGAGAAAATAGGCATTTCAGGCAACGATGCTGTTTTGGTAGTGGGTCTGGGCCCTGTAGGTCTGGCTTCGCTGATGTTGGCCAAGGCTATGGGAGCCAACAAACTGATAGGAGTTGACACCGTACAGGAACGTTTGGATATCGCCAAAGAAAAGGGCCTGGCTGATGCCGTGTTTTTGTCGGATGCCACGGCTCTAAAGAAGATTCAGGATCTTACCGGCGGCAACGGAGTAGAACGCGCGGTTGATTGTTCCGGCAATACCTACGGACGTCAGCTGGCAGTGCGTGCCACCCGCAAATGGGGCAAGATTGTATTGATCGGCGAAGGCGGTACTATGGAACTGAATCCCAGCCCGGATCTTATACACGATCAAAAAACCGTCTATGGTTCGTGGGTTACCAATATCTGGCGGATGGAAGAGCTGGTCGAGCGCATCGTTCGCTGGAATATTCATCCCGAAGACCTGGTGACACATCGTTTCGAGCTGAATCAGGCATCAGAAGCCTTTGCCCTGATGGCCGAAGGCAAATGCGGCAAGGTGGCCGTGGTTTTTGACGAGGAAATTCGTTAAGCCAGATAAAAATCGGTGTAAGGTATTTTTAAAACATAAAAATCAATAAATATAAGGTAAGTAGTTGCAGGGTTAGTTAGTGTCAGCTAACTTTGCGCACTATTAAATACTATAAGTATGTCGACACCACGCCAAACAGAGATCGTAGAAACAGCCCTTAATCTGATCAATGAAAATGGAATACAAGGGCTTACGATTAAGAATCTGTCAAAGAAGATAGGCATTAGCGAACCGGCAATATACCGTCATTTCGAAAACAAGATCGAAATTTTGTTGGCAGTACTCGATACCTTCGGCCGTCTACTA
>JAAZGQ010000501.1 GCA_012511135.1 Bacteroidales bacterium
ATGGGCTATGTGCTCTTATACGGATTTTGTCGCCTGCTGGCCTTCTTGCCGCTGAACCTGCTTTATTTCCTTTCGGATGTGTTTCTGTATCCGCTGGTTTATTATGTGGCTGCTTACCGAAAAAAAGTGGTTCGTGTCAATCTTGCCGCCAGCTTCCCCGAAAAGAGTCCCGAAGAATTACGAAAGTTGGAAAAACGTTTTTACAGGTATTTTTGTGCCTTAATTCTGGAAACAATTTATCTGAGTGGCATTTCTGGCAAAGAGGCTCTCAGGAGAACCACTTTTACCAACACCGGGATCCTGGAGAATTGCCAGGCCAAAGGCCAACAGGTCTTGATTATGCTTGGTCACTATGGCAATTGGGAATACCAGTCCTTTTTGAATCTGCATTGTCCCGGGCTGCATCAGATTAACGTCTACAGACCTTTACGCAGCAAGGCTTTCGATCGGTTGATGTTAAAACTAAGAACTCGCTTCGGCGCTGAAATGGTCGAAAAGCAAGCTGTATTACGAAAAATAGCTTTACTCAGACGGGCAGGACAGTCGGCCGTGTTTGGCATGATAGCCGATCAAAGCCCTTCGAAGGCCAATTTGCATTATTGGACAAGATTCCTGAATCAGGATACAGCCGTGCTCAACGGAGTGGAACGCCTGGCCAGAAGCAGCGGTGCCGCGGTGGTTTATGCCGATGTCAGAATCCTAAAACGGGGCTATTACAGTACCGAGTTCAAACTTATCACAGACAAGCCGGGCGAAACAGCCGATAACGAAATCACTGAAGAATACAGCCGCCTGATGGAGCAAAGCATACTGCGCGACCCGGCTTTTTGGTTGTGGACCCACAGGCGCTGGAAACACCGCAGGAATCAGTCCCCAAAGACAGCACAGAAAAATGCAAATAAGCAGTTTCGGAAATAAAACCCCATATGGAGCCCAACAACACAAAGGCCAGTGTTGATATCAACACCACAGATAAGACCAAGGCCGATGCTTTCAACACAGATAAGACCAAAGCCGGTGTTGTCGACAAAGACAAGACCAAGGCCGGTGCTGTCGACAAAGACAAGAGCAAAGCCGGAATCAAAACCGCGGTTGTTATTCTCAATTGGAACGGCAAAGCCCTGATGGAGCAATACCTGCCGGTATTAATTGAACACACAGGTTCTCCGGGTGTTTCGTTGGTGGTAGCCGACAACGCCTCGACGGATGGCTCTGTGGAATGGCTGAAAGCCAGTTATCCGGCTATTCAGCTGATTTGTTTAGAACAGAATTATGGTTTTGCCGAGGGCTACAACAGGGCCCTGGCGTCAGTGGAGGCCGAATACCTGGTCCTGCTTAATTCCGATGTGCAGGTTAGCCCCAATTGGCTGGAAGTGCTGACTGATTACCTGGATGAGCATCCTGAGGTGGCTGCCTGTCAGCCCAAAATTCTGAGTTTGAAACAGCCCGATTATTTTGAACACGCCGGAGCCTGTGGCGGTTTTATCGATGCCCTGGGTTACCCCTTTTGCCGTGGCCGCATTCAGGAGTATCTGGAAACCGATCAGGGACAATACGACCAGAGTTGTGATGTCTTCTGGGCCAGCGGTGCCTGCCTGTGTATAAGACGAGAGGATTATTTCAGTGCCGGTGGACTGGACGCGCGTTTCTTTGCGCATATGGAAGAAATAGATCTCTGCTGGCGTCTGCGCAAACTTGGTCGCCGCCTGGTTTGCCTGCCTGCCAGCGTGGTATATCATCTGGGCGGAGGCACGCTGAACAAAGAAAATGCCCATAAAACCTTTCTGAATTTCCGCAACAATCTGCTGATGCTCTATAAGAACCTTCCACAGGGACGCTTGTTTGGAGTTATGG
>JAAZGQ010000502.1 GCA_012511135.1 Bacteroidales bacterium
ACGGAGAAAACAATAATGTGGAGTTGTTGGGTCTGCCCAAAGAAAACGATTGGGTTTTGTATGCCCCCTCTTCTGATAAAACCATGCTTCGTAATGTCATCGCTTATCATTTGGGGAACACCATGGGAAATTGGTCTCCCCGTACACGTTTTTGCGAAGTATTTATCAACAACGAATACCGAGGGGTTTACGTTTTGACGGAAAAAATTAAAATCGATAACGACCGCGTTGACATCGCTACTTTGAAACCCGAAGAAAACGAAGATGATCAGTTGACAGGCGGCTATATCATGAGAATCGACCGTCACAGAGAGGGAAGCTGGATTTCTCCCTTCAAGGGCTGGACAGGAACATCCGATGTCCCCATCAGTTATTACGATCCCAAATACGATGAATTGACAGAAGCTCAAAAACAATACATCAAAGATTACGTGACTGATTTTGAAACGGCCCTGGCCGGCGAGCAGTTTAAAGACACAACAGAGGGATACCGTCCCTATATTGACCTGGTCTCTTTTATCGATTATATGATTATGACCGAACTCAGCCGTAACCTGGACGGTTATCGCTGCAGTGTCTATTTTCACAAAGACAAAGACAGCAAAGGCGGTAAATTAAATATGAGCCCTTTTTGGGATTACAATCTTTGTTTTGGGAATGGTAATTTTATGCAAGCTTATAATCCTGCTGGCTGGGTTGTAGAGGGTATCGGGTCGGGTGACGGATACGAACCTGTTTTCTGGTACGAAAAATTACGGCAAGATCCTTACTACGAAACCTGGTTCAAATACCGCTGGAACGAATTGCGTAATACCAGCTTTAACGAAGAATACATTTACTCATTTATAGACTCTTGCACAACGCTTTTAGGTGCAGCCATAGACAGGAACTATACTAAATTTGATATTTTGAACCAACAAATTTGGCCCAACTATTACGTTGGAGGCAACTACGAAAACGAAATCAACTACCTGAAAGGATGGTTTGAACAACGCTTTGACTGGTTAGACGAACAGATCGCTCAGATTGTGCCTGCTTTTGATATTGAAAACGGAATCGCTTCAGCGAGCTACTCAGATCAGGTTCAAGCCTATCCCAATCCTTTTACAGAAAATATCACTTTTAGTTTATCTCTGCCAGACAAGGCCGGGCTTACGCTGATCATTAGGGACCTGACGGGCAAAACTGTTTATAGTCAATCTGCTCTGTATTCACCAGGTTCTCATAAAATAGTTGTATCTGCCAACAACATGCCACAAAATAACTCCTTATTTATTTACTCCCTCATGCTGGAAGGGAAAATAATAAAAACAGGAAAACTCATAAGAAAATAAGCCCCTTATAAAAGGCTAATTGATTGTTCTTCAAGCATTAGTGATTTTTTTTCACCTAAGTACAACAAATCAGGAAATTCTCTACCTTTGAGCCGCTGAAACAATGAAAAAGCAGCCCTTTTTCTGCATTCATAATGCGCTGCTTGTCAAAGATTTGTATGAACAACAATGTGTTGATTCTGCTCGATTCCCTCCGCGACTGGGCTCCTTACTACGCAACCAGCAGCCTGCATACCGTTTCGGATTACCTGCAATACAAAAGCAGCGAAAAGAGCCGCAAGCTGGTGATCAATCTAAGCAACGATTACAGCTACAATTCCGAAGGTTATTACTGCTCCCTGCTGGCCCAAACCAGAGGACATCAGGTGATTCCCGGCATCGACATCATCAATAAGCTCGAAAGCGGCACAGGTATACGCATGGATCAAAACCTGCAACGTATCTGCCATCAGTGGATACAGACACACGAACTGGCCGAGGACACCTGGAGCATGGTTATCTACTTTGGCTCCTGCAAAGAAAAAGGCCTCGAAAAAATAGCCCGTTTTATTTTTGAGCATTATCCCTGCCCCAT
>JAAZGQ010000064.1 GCA_012511135.1 Bacteroidales bacterium
AAGACAAACAAATAATAGGTGATCCTAATCCCGATTTTGTAGGAACTTTGAGTAGTCGCATTGGATACAAAGGAGTTAATTTGGATATTCTGTTTAATTATTCCTACGGCAACGATGTTTACAATTACGCCCGCAGACAACTGGAATCCATGAGCAGTTTATACAATCAGTCTACTGCTGTACTCAATCGCTGGCGTTCGGAAAACGATAACACCAGTGTACCCAAGGCTGTTTGGGCTGATCCTGCAGGCAATGCCCGTTTTTCTGACCGCTGGATAGAAGATGCCTCTTACCTGAGGCTGAAAAGCCTTTGCCTGTCCTGGGACTTGCCTTACAACATTCCTATGGTTCAAAACCTGACTGTTTGGGCTTCTGCCAATAATTTATGGACAGCTTCCAGGTATCTTGGTGGCGATCCCGAAACATCGATTTCCAACCAGGCAATTTATCAGGGTATAGATATAGGTTTAACTCCACAGAGTTCAGCCTTCTACATAGGTGTAAAAATAGGCTTGTAATCATATATAATAACATACCACAATGAAACATATATCAAAACTTCTCTTATTCCTGAGTATAGGCGGATTGTTGACCATATCCTGCGACAGGATGCTGGAAGTAGATTCGGAACGATTTATTACCGAAAATAACAACAATCTGAACGACGCCAGTGATACTTTATATACTATGATGGGAGCCCTCAGTAAGTTACAGTTGCTGGGTGATCGCTATGTAATTTTGGGTGAACTCAGGGCTGATCTGATGGATGTAACGGAAAATGCTGAAGCAGACCTGAGAGCCTTAAGCAATCTGGAAGCCGACAAAAGCAATGCATGGCTGGACGGAGGCGATTATTACAAAGTAATCAATCATTGCAATTACATGATCAACAAAATGGATACTACGCTCGAAATGAGCGGAAGAAAGGTTTTGTTGGCAGAATTTGCTGCTGCAAAAGTTATCAGGGCCTGGACTTATATGCAGCTGGCCCTGAATTTTGGTAAAGCCATTTATATAAATAAACCTATATTAAGTATTGACGACGCTTTGGGTACCTACCCTGTACTTGAAAAGGACGCCATTTTGGATTCACTCATAACGGATTTGGAAGCAATTCAATATGTTCGTAAGCCCTTCTATGGTTCTGTGGGTAATTTCAATAGCAGTGATCTATTCCTGTCCGCCAGGTTTCTTTTAGCTGATTTATATCTGTGGAAAAATGAATACGCCAAAGCGGCTGCCAAATATTTTGAATGTGCCAGGGACGAAAACTTATTGGTAACGGAGATGTTTAGTTCCAGCTGGATAACCGATGTTACTCCGCCCAGGGTCAGCGATAACTGGAAGATGATTTTCTCCAATTCGTATATTGGAAACGATGTTTCTGCCATTATTGGCTATTACAATTCAACTTCTTTTGGTGATTTCAAACAATCCTCCCTGGCCTTGATGACTCAAACCAACTACATTCTGGCACCATCGGCTAACGCACTGGATCTTTTCGAAAATCAAGTATACAGTGACGGCCCCGAAGATGTGGCTACGGTGATCATTCCCGGAGATTTAAGAGGCGAAAGCGGATCATACGAATACAGAGAACGTCTGGCGGACAACACTTTCCAGGTCTCTGAAAATCCCAGAATTACAATATACAGTGGCGAGGCAGTTTATTTGCAGCGTAGTGCTTTGTTGTATCTGCGTTATGCCGAGGCAGTAAATCAACTCCAAAAGCCTTCCCTGGCTTTGGCTGTGGTAAATTATGGTTTAAACCAGGCGAACATTAATACTTATGTGAATTCCAACGAAATAGATTCAGGTGTACCCTGGCAGGAATTCAGTGCTAATATTTTTACTACTAATGTCGGAACCCGCAGCAGGGGACAGGGGAATAAATCAATATTGACTTTTCCTGCAAATTTGCAAACTATGCAGGATTCAATTGATTTTGTTGAAGAAGTACTTATCGAAGAATGTGCTTTGGAATCGGCTTTTCAGGGTAATCGTTTTCACGATTTGATGAGAATGTCTCTGCACAACAACAAATATTCTTTATTGGCTGAGGCTATCGCCAAAAAACATAAAAACAATTACGATGCCATATACGCCAAGATGATTGATCCGGCAAACTGGTATCTGCCTTATCCGGATGAAGAATAAATAAAAATCAGATCCTGACCCTTTTGTTTGTCAATTTTAAATTGACATAACAATTTAAAGAATCTCCCGAAAATAAATCGGGTGATCTTTTTTTGGTCTTTTGTTTGCCAATAAGAGAATATTTATGCTTATTGCAGCAAATATTTTAGTAATTTTGTTGCTTTAAATCTATTTTCTCAACTGTTATGAATTCTATAAAAGACTTAACCGATCAGCTGTTCCAGGAAGGTGTGGAAAAAGGCCGGAAAGAAGCTCAACAGCTTATTGATGAGGCCGGAACAAAAAAATCCGAACTAATTGCAGCTGCTCAAAAAGAAGCCGCTCAAATTGTTGATGCTGCCAAAAAGCAGGCTCAGGAATTGGAAAAAAACACCAAGGCAGAGCTGCAATTATTTGCCAACCAATCACTGGAAGCTTTGAAATCGGAGATTGTCAATTTGTTAAGCGATAAAGTCGTCAGGGATGCAGTCAAAAAATCTATTGAGGACAAGGCTTTTATGCAAGAACTGATGTTGCGTTTTGTTAAGCATTGGGCAGAAAACGGAGAACTCGAAATTCAAACAGAAGATGCCAAAGCGCTGACGGCCTTTTTTAAATCAAAAGCCGCCGACTTGATGGACAAAGGATTGAACATTAAACAGGTAAATAATTTGAACACCAATTTTGTTTTGGCGGCCAAAGACGGTTCTTACAAAATACAATTCGGTGAAGAAGAATTTACCAACTATTTCAAAGAATTTTTACGTCCACAGCTGGTGGAAATGTTATTTTAAGCATGAGTCAGTATTATTACATGGTGGCAGGCTTGCCCGACATTTCCATGGATGACAGCAAACTTCAGTTGTCATACACTGCCTTTATGGAGGAATTGTTGAGAGCGTTTCCCGGCAGGGATGCAGATTTGCTGCGCTTGTTCCGTCTGGATTACGACAACAATAACCTGCTGGCCTGGATTAATAATAAGGAAGCCGAATTTCATCCTCTGGGGCTTATAAGTCCCGAAGAGCTCAAGGAGCAGACAGAATTACTGGAATACGACGAAAGAGCTCCCCTGGAAAACATACCGATTTATTTTCTGACTTTCATGCGGGAATGGAAGGCTGAATTATTGGAGGAGGGTAAAGAAAAAAAACGCTTAAGTGAGCTGTATTACAGTTATGTCCTGCAAACACCCAATACATTTGTACAGGAATGGTTTGAGTTTGAATTAAATCTGAACAACATTCTGACGGCTTTAAATTGTCGCCATTATAATATGCCCGTTGCTGAGCATATTATTGGCAACAATTCCGTAGCCGAATCCCTTAAAACATCCACGGTTCGTGATTTTAACGTTTCCGGGCTTTTCTCCGGAATGGATAAGCTGCTCAATTTGGCTGAAGAAGAAAACCTGTTGGAGAGAGAAAAGATGATTGACCGTTTTAAATGGGATTATCTGGACGAACAAACAGTCTTTTATTATTTTTCGGTTGAGGTATTGCTGGCTTTTCTGATCAAGCTAAAAAGCCTGGAACGTTGGATGTTGCTCGATCCTAAAACCGGTGAAGAAAAATTCCGCACATTGGTCAGTTCACTCAGATCCAGTGTCAACACGCCGGCAGATGCACAAATTAAGTAAATAAACAAAATAAACCATATGTCAACAAAAGGAATAGTAAAAGGGATAATTTCCAACCTGGTTATAGTGGAGGTGGATGGCCCGGTGAGCCAAAATGAGATTTGTTATATTATTTACAAAGAGGCCAGGCTTATGGCCGAAATTATCAAAGTGGTTGGTCAGCAAGCCTACGTTCAGGTTTTCGAAAGCACCCGCGGACTCAAAGTTGGATTTGAGGTAGAATTCAGTGAGCACATGCTCGAAGTTCAGCTGGGTCCGGGCTTACTTTCCCGCAACCTGGACGGACTGCAAAACGACTTGGACAAAATGAAAGGAGTTTTTTTACGCAGTGGTGAGTATACTTCTCCTTTAAATATTGATCAATCCTGGGAGTTTAAGCCTTTAGCCAAAGTGGGTGATAAAGTGCAGGCCGCCGATTGGTTGGGAGAAACCACTGAAAATCTCCAGCCCCACAAAATCATGGTTCCTTTTGTATTTGAAGGAAGCTACACCATAAAAAGCATAGTTGATAAAGGGACTTATACCCTTAAAGATACCATAGCGGTCTTACTTGACGACAAGGCTAATGAAATAGCTGTTACTATGGTTCAGCATTGGCCGGTCAAAAAAGCACTCAAAGCCTACAAAGAAAAACCCAGGCCTTTTCGCTTGCTGGAAACAGGTGTCCGCATCATTGATATAGCCAATCCCATAGTCGAAGGCGGAACCGGATTTATCCCCGGTCCTTTTGGCACGGGAAAAACCGTGCTGCAGCACGCCATTTCCAAACAGGCCGAAGCCGACATCGTCATTATGGCTGCTTGTGGAGAGCGAGCCAACGAAGTTGTGGAAATTTTTACCGAATTCCCCGAACTCGAAGATCCTCACACCGGTCGCAAGCTGATGGAGAGAACCATCATTGTGGCCAATACTTCCAACATGCCTGTAGCAGCCAGAGAAGCCTCTGTGTACACAGCCATGACTATAGCTGAGTACTATCGTTCCATGGGCCTGAAAGTCTTGCTAATGGCCGATTCCACTTCGCGTTGGGCACAGGCTTTACGTGAGATGTCAAACCGACTCGAGGAATTGCCAGGTCAGGACGCCTTCCCGATGGACCTTTCCGCCATTATTGCCGGTTTTTACAGCCGGGCCGGTTATGTGATTTTGAATAATGGCCAAACAGGCTCCATTACTTTTATCGGAACGGTTTCACCGGCCGGAGGTAACCTCAAGGAACCGGTGACCGAAGGTACTAAAAAAGCTGCCCGCTGTTTCTTCGCTCTGGAACAGGCGCGTGCCGACAGCAAACGTTACCCGGCCATCAATCCCATTGATTCTTATTCCAAGTACATAGAATACCCCGAATTCGAAGACTATATCAAAAAAACGGTTTCAGACCAATGGATTCCCATGGTCAACGAAATGAAAACCTTGCTCCAGCGTGGCAAGGAAGTACAGGAACAAATCAATATTCTGGGCGACGATGGTGTGCCTTTGGATTATCATATTACTTATTGGAAATCGGAAATAGTCGATTTTGTGATTCTGCAACAAGACGCTTTCGATACGATTGATGCTCTTTGCCCCATTGAACGTCAGCAATACATGCTCAGAAAAGTAATGGGGATTACCCGCATGGATTTTGAATTTGATAATTTCAACGAAATCATGGATTATTTCAAGAAAGTGATCAATGTACTTCGTCAGATGAACTATTCTGAATTTGAGTCGGACAAGTTCAAGGAATTCGAAAAACAACTGGAAGAACTATTAAAAGAACGCGTAACTCAATTAAATCAGGCATAATGGCAACAAAAGCATTTCAGAAAATATATACCAAAATTACTCAGATCACCAAGGCTACCTGCAGTCTCAGGGCTGCCAATGTCGGAAACGAAGAATTGGCCACTGTAGACGGCAATTTGGCGCAAGTGGTAAAAATCATAGGTGACGAAGTCACCTTGCAGGTTTTTGGAGGTACCGAAGGTTTGCGTACCAATGCCGAAGTGGTATTTATGGGTAAGGCTCCCAGCCTCAGAGTCGGTGACCAGTTATCCGGGCGTTTTTTCAATGCCTTTGGCGATCCCATAGACGGAGGTCCGGTACCCGAAGGCAAAGAGGTCGAAATCGGAGGCCCTTCGGTTAATCCCGTCAGGCGCAAGCAACCCTCGGAACTGATAGCCACAGGTATTGCCGGTATAGACCTGAACAATACTCTGGTTTCCGGACAAAAAATTCCCTTTTTTGCCGATCCGGATCAACCCTATAACCAGGTAATGGCTAACGTGGCTCTCAGAGCCAAAACCGACAAGATTATTTTGGGAGGGATGGGGCTGACCAACGACGATTATTTGTATTTCAAAAATATTTTCAGCAATGCAGGTGTGCTTGATCACATTATAAGTTTTGTCAACACCACCGAAAATCCTCCGGTGGAACGTTTGCTGATTCCGGATATGGCATTGACGGCGGCTGAATATTTTGCCGTAGAGAAAAACGAAAAGGTACTGGTACTGCTCACAGATATGACGCTTTACGCCGATGCTCTGTCTATAGTCTCCAATCGTATGGACCAGATTCCTTCCAAAGACTCTATGCCCGGCTCTTTGTATTCAGACCTGGCAAAGATTTACGAAAAGGCAGTACAGTTTCCCGACGGAGGCTCCATTACCATTATTGCGGTAACTACCCTGTCAGGGGGTGATATTACGCACGCCATTCCCGATAATACAGGTTACATTACCGAAGGACAGTTGTTCGTGCGCCGGGATACTGATATAGGCAAAGTTATTGTGGATCCTTTCCGCAGTTTGTCCCGACTAAAACAGCTGGTTATAGGCAAAAAGACCCGCGATGACCATCCCCAGCTGATGAATGCAGCTGTCCGGCTCTTTGCCGATGCTGCCAATGCCAAGACCAAACTGGAAAACGGTTTTGACCTGAGCGATTACGACGAACGTTGCCTGGATTTTGCCAAAGAATATTCGGCTCAGATACTTGCCATAGATGTCAATATTGATACCACCGAAATGCTGGATACTACATGGAAAATCCTGGCCAGCCATTTTCGTGTCGAAGAACTCAACATCAAGCAAGACCTGGTTACAAAATACATGCCCAAAGTATCCTAAATTATGGCCATTAAATATCAATACAACAAGACATCCTTGCAGGGACTTGAAAAACAACTCAAGATCCGCGAAAGAGCTCTTCCTACCATAAAAAACAAGGAAAGCGCTCTGCGTCTTGAAGTGAAGAGGGCCAAAACCGAAAGCCGGGAGCTGGAGAAAAAGCTTGAAATGCTCATAGAAAACTACCGTGGCATGCATGCCCTGTGGACTGAATTTAATGCTGAGCTCATCAGGGTAAAAGACGTGGAACTGGACGTACGAAAGATAGCAGGTGTCAGAATACCTGTTTTAAAGGAGGTCCTTTTTGAAATCACTCCTTATAGTATGTTTCATGCTCCTAAATGGTATGCCGGCGGTATAGATTTGCTCAAAAAACTGGCCAAGGCTGGTATAGAACAGGATTTCAGTGTTCGAAAGCTGCAACTGTTGGAATATGCCCGAAAAAAAACCACCCAAAAAGTGAATCTTTTCGAAAAAGTTCAGATTCCTGGCTATCAGGACGCCATACTCAAGATTAAACGTTACATGGAAGACGAGGAAAATTTGTCCAAGTCGTCACAAAAAATAGTAAAAACCAGGCAAAATGCCCAAAAGCAGGAGGAAAGTCTATGATTATTCCTATGAACAAATACAGCTTTTTGGTCTATCATGCCATTTACCGGGATTTTTTAGAAAATCTCCGGGAGATCGGTGTGGTTGATGTGGTCGAAAAGCAGATGGGGCATGTAGAAGAGCACAGCGAGTTGTACGAAAAGCTCGAAGAGCGTAAACGCATCAACGACCTGGCTAAAATTCTTAAATCATATTTGCCCGAAGATGCTGAGCTTGCGCCGGCCGACAAAGTTGCCGAGCCTGAAGAATTGCTCAGGGCTTTGGAAAGTAGATTGGACGAACAGGCTGAACTGGAAACGAAAATGCAGGCATTGGGTCGGGAGATCAACAATCTTTCGGTATGGGGTGATTTTGATCCCCGACGTCTGGAAGAACTGCGGGAGGCCGGTTGCCGTCTGGATTTTCATTTTTGTCCCAGGAGTAGTTTCAAACCAGAATGGGAAGAGCAATACCAGGCCCTGAAAATAGCAGACAGCGGCAATGCCTTGTATTTTATCACGCTGAGTTTTGACGACCAACCACCCGAAATTGATGCTGAACATCTTCGCTGGCCGCAAAAATCGCTCTCTGAACTTCAAGCCGAATTGCTCAGCCTGCAATCGCGCAGTCAGGATCTGAGCCTTCAGCTTAAGACTGAGGCTATGAGCTCTTACAACACGCTCATGTATCAGGATAGTCTGCTCAGCGATCAGTTCAACTTTTCCAAAGTCTTGATTGGAACCGAAAAGGCAGCGGGCGACAAAATCAGGATACTGGAAGGCTTTGTCCCCCGAGACAGGGAAAACAGCCTCAAAGACTTGCTCCATCAGGAGGGTATTTTTTACCGGGCCGAGCAAGTGCAAAAGCAAGATAAGATTCCTGTTCTACTCAAAAACAATCGCTTTGCCCGTTTGTACGAACCCATCACAAAAATGTATTCCCTGCCCAATTATTCAGAATTGGATCTCACCCCAATGATGGCGCCCTTCTTTATGTTGTTTTTTGGGCTATGTCTGGGAGATGGAGGCTATGGTTTATTAATCTTGTTGGCTGCCACTTTGATTAAACCCAAGCTAAGCAAAGACAAAAAGTTTTTTGCCACGCTGGGGCAAACCCTGGGCTTATCGACCGTACTGGTAGGAATATTGACCGGATCTTTCTTCGGAGTAGCCCTGGAAGCTGTGGAATGGCAATGGCTCAAGGGTGTGAAGCAGTATTTTCTGACCGAAAACAATTTCGGAG
>JAAZGQ010000503.1 GCA_012511135.1 Bacteroidales bacterium
ATTTCTCCTTGCACATAATCGGGAGCCAGGGGCTGGCAGACAGAAAATTGAAACATGATAAACGATCAAAACAATTTCTGCAAAGGTATAAAAAAGCGATGGATTGCCCAGCGTCCCAAGCAATACGGCAGAGCATTTTGTTTAGGGCCGTCTTAATTTTGCAGCAAGTTGCTTTAGTTGTTCTAAAAAATGTTTATTTTTGCCTGAAATCAAATCCCAAAATTAACATATATGAAAATTCAACGACTTTTTTTGTTTACTTTTTTGCTGGCAGCGGTTTCGGCTTTTGCTCAAACATCGGTGACAGCCACCTGGCCCTTTGATCAGGGCACGGCCAATCCGTCGGTAGCGCAAATCAATAACGACACTGCCGTTACTCTAAGCAGTTTTGTACTCGGATCACATCTGATTTGCACCGGCATACAGGCTCCCAATACCGAAAGTGTGTCTTATTCGAAGATTCAGCCCGATGCCCAGACAGGTTCGGCTACTCCGGGCCACGAGCTTAGTTTTATGCTCAAACCCTCAAAGGGTTTGCTGTTTACACCTACCCGGGTCAGCTTCAAGACTTCGCGCTTTGGCACCGACGGAGGCTTGCTTGTGTTAAGCCGCAGCACCGGCGAAGGGGCTGAAGAAATCATTGCCCAGGACATAAAACCGGACCGTAACAACGTGGATCCTTTCTTTACGGTCTGCGATTACCCTCTGGAGGGCCTGACGGCTTCGGGAGAGCCTTTTGTTTTCAAGATTTACATACACAGCCTGGGTTCTACCAAGCAAATTGGTTTTTACAATATTGCTATAACAGGCGATATCGAAGGCAGCCTTATCGAGGTGGCCAAATACGCGCTTAATACAGCCGTTTCTCCTGCAGAGGCAGGCGACATTACGCTGAGCCCTCCCGGGGATACTTTTGACGAGGGTTCCGAAATTACGCTGACCGCCAATAAGGCTTTTGGTTATACTTTTAGTCATTGGGAAGACGGGCAGGGCACTGTTCTGTCGGAAGAGAATCCCTATGTGCACACCATTACGGCTGATACCAATCTGATAGCTGTTTTCGATCAATTAAATACCTACGGCCTGGTATTGTCGGTCGAAGGCGGTGCCAACGACTATATGATTTCTGCTTCGCCGGCCGGTACGATGGTAAACGATACTCTTCGTTACGAAGAAGCTACGCAGGTGAGCCTCAAAGCCTCGGGGAACAAGATTTTGACCTTCAACAACTGGAGTTCGGGCGAAACCAACAGCGAGTTGCTGCTGGATATGAACCACGATTATGAGTTGACGGCCTATTACAGCGCGGTGGATTTTATTGCCGGCTGGGATTTTTATCTTCCGGGCAACAGCGGAAGGATAGCCGATTTTGCCTCAGAAGGCAACAGTGCTTCTACCCTGATACTCCGTAACGCCGAGGGTAATGCTACCGGCTGGCTGGATAAGTCGCAGCAGGCCGCCGGAGGCTACGAAGGCCGGCCGGCAGCGGTAAACTGGAAGAATCTCACAGACAAATATTATTACCAGATCAGTTTTGATGCCACCAATTTTACTGATATCAAAGTGGCTTCGGCGCTTTTGTTCAATTACAATGCCTATTCCAAAATTAAACTGGAATATTCGCTGGATAATGAGAGTTTTACTACCGTTGATACCATTCGTATGTCGGACAACAAAGTTTGGTACGATACTGAATTCAGCCTGCCGGCCGATGCAGACCATGCGTCTAAAGTCTATGTGCGCTGGCTGCCCGATTATAGCTCTCCTGTGCTGGGTACCGAATCCAACAACGACGGTACATCGATCAGCGATATTTACATTACGGGAACCGGCCTGATCTACGACGACGGCAAGGCTCCGGTTTTGCTGAGTTCTGTGCCGGCCGATCAATCGACCGGAGCTTCGGCTACCGGAAAGATTGTGCTCAGTTTTGACGAAAAGATCAAGCTGTCCGATAGCTTATTTGCCACGCTCGATGCGCTGCCCCTGGAAGGTCTGGTTAGCGGTAAAACCCTCAGTTTTGCTTACCGAAGCCTGGATTACGCCAAAGAATACGAATTTATTCTCCCTGCCAATGCCGTCTCCGACCTGACAGATAATTTCCTGGATTCTGTCATTACAATTCGTTTCACAACCATGGAGCGGCCTGTAGTGAGCAAAAAGCTTTACGATGCCGTTGTTTCAAACACCGAAGAATTGCTGGCAGCACTTGATGCGGCACATGCTTCGCAGACGGGGGAACGTTATCGTATTTTGCTCAAAAACGGGGAATACGACCTGGGCTCGGGCATCACTACCATCACGGCCGACAAAGTTTCGCTGATCGGACAGAGCCGTGAGGGGGTTTTGGTCTACAATACTTCCATAAACGAGGGCATCAGTATTACCTCCACTATTTTCCTGAGCGGTGCCACAGGCTTTTATGCCCAGGACATTAGTTTTCAGAATAAATATCCTTATATGAATTCTACAGGCCGGGCGGTGGTGCTGCGCGACACCGGCACTAAGAATATTTTCAAGAATATCAGCCTGCTCAGTTTTCAGGATACCTATTATTCGGGCAATTCCGGAAGGATGTATTTCGAAGATTGCCAGATTAACGGGGTGGTCGACTTTATTTGCGGAGGCAGCGATATTTTCTTCAACCGTTGCCTGCTGGCCCTGGAAAAACGAGGCGGCAATTGCATTACCGCTCCTTCGGGTACCGGTAACTGGGGCTATGTCTTTAGCGATTGCACCATCGATGGTGTGGACGACGAAGCCAGGGCGGTGGTGAATGGTACTTACAGTCTGGGACGTCCCTGGCAGGGGGCTCCGAGGGCTGTTTACCTGAATACGCTAATGAAGGTGGTGCCAACCGCTGCGGGCTGGACCAACATGAGCGAGACTGTTTTGCCGGCTTTGTTTGCCGAATACAACAGCGTCAATGCTAATGGTGAGAGCATCGATTTGAGCAATCGTATGAAGACTTTCACGGCTGGAACGGTGACTTACAATCCGGCGCTCACTGCGGAGCAGGCAGCTCAATTCACTGTCGATAATGTGCTGGGCGGATCGGATGCCTGGCAGCCGACCCTTGCTACCGAACAGGCTGAGGCTCCGGTGCTGTCTTTGGAGGCAGGGCATTTGGTCTGGGATTCCAGTGCTTATGTGCTGTGTTATGTGGTTTGCCGGGATGGCGAGATTGTGGATGTTACGACTTCTTGTTCTTATGAACTTCCGGATGTGCCGGAGAGTGCTGAATTTGTGGTTCGTGCGGCCAATGAGCAGGGGGGGCTGAGTGAGGCTTCCAATCCTGTATTGATTACCGGTTTGCAGTCTGTGCCTTTGGCTCCTGAATTTTATGCTCTGGGCAATACTTTGGTACTGAAAGGAGTGGCCGAAAGTTTGCACCTTAGTTTGTACGATTTGACAGGCTTGCCGGTGAAAAGTTTTGAGACGGATTCTGATGTTGAGCTGAGCATGAAGCCGGGTGTTTATGTGCTTCGGCTGCGGAGTTTGCATTACGATAAAAGGGCTGTCTTGGTGTTTAAATAAAGTCCGTCTATCTTTTAAAGGAGCGCTTCGGGTTTTGCCCGGGGCGCTTTTTTATTATAACGGCCTGTATTCCTGGCAGCAGCTTGTTGCTCAGTTTTTCTTTTGGGTGTATGCCTGAGGGTGCTCCAGCCCGGAAGCGGCCTGCCGCTCAGCCTCCCGATATCCCCGGCTGGTCAGCGCTGGAGGCCGGCGTTTTTTGTTAGTCTCTTTGAGCC
>JAAZGQ010000065.1 GCA_012511135.1 Bacteroidales bacterium
GACAAAGACGAGCAGTATTGGCTTTGCACCTGGGGCAATGGTTTTTTTAAATTCGATCCGGATGCACTTCCCGACGAGAGATATACCCGCATACCCGTATACAACGCAGCTGGCGGGGAAGAACAAACTTTCTTCAGCATGGTACAGGACGATCATTACGGATATTATTGGCTCATGTCCTTAACCGGTTTGTATGTGTTCGATTTCGACAAAGAAAATACCCTCTTTCATCCTGTTGATATTTCAAAACATTTGAGCGGTTCGAGTAAATTATACAGCGAAATAATCAAGGACAAAGACAATAACCTTTGGATAGGTGCCTACAGCGAAGGAGCCATTTTTGTGAATTTTCGCCGTTCACTGGTACGCAATTACGGCTTGGAGGTGCTCAACCAGAAGCTGGGTTTCCCTATCAGTGTGAGGGCTTTGTCCGAAGACAGCGAGGGATTGGTCTGGCTGGGCATAAACCGTTACGGTTTATTTTTTTACGACCGCAAAGAAAATCAAGTTTTTGGAGTCGATGATATGCCTGCCATTCAAAGCAGGCAGGAATTGAACAATCTGAAAACGGTCAATTATATCCGTGAAATCAAAAGCCGCAAGGAGCATTGGGTTTGCTGTGATGACCAGTGGATTTATATTTTCAGGAAAAATCAGCGGGGCATAGTGTATGCCGGACGTTTGGATTTAAATGTCAGTGAGGAATTGAACTGGGCTTCGGAGAAAGTGCTTTGCGAAGACAAGGATGGCAACGTCTGGGTGGGCATGCTCAACCAGGGACTGGTCAAAATCAGTCCCGACAATCAGGTCAGCATGGTGGAAGCTATACCTATGGTAACCGGCATCACTCAGGATCTGCACGGAGATATATGGGTGAGTAGCGAAAAAGTTGGTCTGAATTGTCTTAAATTTTCCGGAGATTCTTATCGCCTGCTTCGTTACGACAAGTATTCCGAAGGATTGAATACCAGCAACATCCAATCGGTCTGCACCGATGTTTCCGGTAAATTGTGGCTGGGAACCAAAGAAGGTCGTCTGCTCACTTTCGACAAAAACACCGCTCGCTTCGAAGACATGAGTCTGACCTGTGCCATGACCGGAGAAAGCATATTGAATTTGTTGATAGGAAAAGACAACAATTTATGGATTTCTACTAATAAAAAAATAAGCAGTTTTAATCCCAGAACCCTGATTACAAGTTCTTACAGCCTTTCCGACAACCTGGTTGTAAAATCGTTCATTAAAGGCTCTTATTCTGCCACCAATACCGAAGAAGTATTGTTTGGAGGCAACAAAGGTTTTTGCGCTTTTACTCAAAGCAGACAACACTACGACAGCCTGAAGAATGTCCAGGTACACATTACTGATATTAAGGTACATAACCAATCTATATTTAACAACAACAGGACGCAGGATTACGAACCCCTGCAGAGGCGCCTGGTGTTGGGCCCTTCGGAACGCAATGTGGAATTCGAGTTTTCCAGTCTTAATTATGCAGCTCCGCTCAAAGTGCAGTACGCATATAAATTGCAAGGCTTGGATCAGGATTGGACCAAGGTGAACACCAGCCGGCGTTTTGCCTCTTACAACAATTTGCAAAAAGGCAAATATGAGCTCCTGCTCATGGCGACCGACGAAAACGGACGTTGGGCTGAGCCTGTCCTTAGTCTCGAAATAATTAAAAAGCCTCCCTTGTATCTCAGTTGGTGGGCCAGCCTGATTTATGTTGTTTTGCTGCTGCTGTTGTTGTTTGCCTTGTATCGCTTTTTTGCCAACCGGGTTAGACTGAATCAACAGCTGAATATAGCTCAAATTGAAAAAGCCAAATCCGAAGAGCTCAGCCAGACTAAGCTGAGGTATTTTACCAATTTCTCGCATGAGCTTTTGACCCCCCTGACGGTGATTTCCTGTCTTGTAGAAGATGTGGACCAGGTCTCGGGAGGGGAATACTGGCAGCACGAAGTAATGAAAGTCAATTTGAGCCGGCTCAAAAGATTGTTACAGCAAATACTTGATTTCAGAAAAGTGGAAAGCGGTTCCATGAAACTCAGGGTGGCCGAATCGAATATGATTGAATTTGTCGAACGCATCTGTGCTTTTAATTTTATTCCTCTGGCCAAAGAAAGAAACATAAGTTTTGAAATGCAATTTCCCGATTATTCAGTTCAGGGCTGGTACGATCCCGAAAAACTGGATATAATGCTGTTCAATTTGCTTTCGAACGCCTTTAAATTTACTTCCGAAGAGGGATCCGTACGTCTGGGCCTGTCTATACTGAAAAAGAGTAAAGGCCGTATTGTTCAGCTGATAGTAAGTGATACCGGCCGGGGTATAGATCCTGCCGACCTGGAGCAAATCTTTACCCGCTTCTATTCGAACGATCCAAGTCTGACAATAGAGAATCACGGTATTGGGCTGACCCTGACCAAAGAACTGGTCGAAATGCATCACGGCAGTATCCGGGTCGAAAGCGAACCCGGCAAAGGAACCACCTTTATCCTGGAGTTCCCCGTTGATAAATTTGCCTATGCTCCCGAAGAAATGGCGGCCGAGAAATCCAACGAAGAAATGGCTCTTCCCGATACGGACTGCGCTGCCAATAAGTCAGAAACGACAGCAGTACCCAAAGAGGACATTCATATACTGATCGTGGAAGACAACGCTCAGCTCTGCAATACCATCAATTCCATATTGGGCCGGAATTATCATACCTACACCGCTTCCGACGGCAAAGAAGCGGTCGCCGTCATTAACAGCAGGCATATAGATCTGGTAGTCAGTGATATAATTATGCCCGAAATGGACGGCCTGGAATTATGCAGAACCATCAAAAACAATTTGGATACCAGCCACATTGAAGTTTTGTTGTTGACGGCCAAAAATTCCATCAACGACCGGATAGAGAGTTATAACGCAGGTGCAGACGGCTATTTGTCCAAACCTTTTGAGTTAAAAGTCTTACAAGCCAAAATTAACAGCCTGGTTCGCAACCGTAAACGCAAAACCGAGTATTTTAAACACAATGCCGACATCAATATTTCTTCGCTGGAATATACTTCGCTGGATGAGAAATTTCTCGAGAATGCCGTAGCCATTATAGAAGAACATATTGCAGTGACTGATTTCAATCTTGATCTGCTGTCGAGTCGACTGAATATGTCCAAGTCCTCGCTCTACCGCAAAATTAAGTCGCTCACAGGGCTCTCGCCTGTGGAATTTACCAAAAACATCCGCCTGAAACATGCCTGTCAGATGTTAGCCAGTCAGGCCGGAAACATTTCCGATATTGCTTATGCCGTTGGCTTTGCCGATCCCAAGTATTTCACTTCTTGTTTTAAAGCCGAGTTTGGCCTGACTCCCACCGAGTACATCAAGAAATCCAGAAAAGAAGCCTGATAAATAGGAGCCTGCCTGTTTAGTGCTTTGTCATTTGGCAGAATAATCGTCATTAATGAATAATTTTTGGTATTGTAAACAATACTTAGCTTATAATTTTGTCAGCTAAGAACCCTTAACCATGGCAACATCTGTTTTATTTTCCAGAAAATTATTGTATTCGGCTTTATTTTGTCTTTTAGGCAGCCTGCTGTTGTTTTCGTGCAAGGCTAATGATGAAGGCTGTATTCGCCCGGCTGAGATCTGGCCCGATGACAACGGAGTTCATATAAATGCCCACGGAGGCGGTATGCTGTATTACCATGGTCGTTACTATTGGTTTGGCGAAGACAAAAGTGAACGCAGCAACGCGGCTCTCAAAGGAGTGCATTGTTATTCTTCGAAAGATCTGTGCAAGTGGACTGACGAAGGCATCGTACTCTCCGTTATAGAGGACGAACCTGCCCACGAATTGGTCAAGGGCTGTATTATAGAGCGCCCCAAGGTAGTATACAACAAAAAAACCAAAACCTTTGTTATGTGGTTCCATCACGAACTGCGCTGGCAGGGCTATAATGCTGCCCGTGTGGGACTGGCGGTAAGTGACAAGATTACAGGCCCTTACCATTTTGTGCGTTCCTACCGCCCCAATCCGGGCATCTGGCCCGAAAACATGAGCGAGGAGGACAAATTGCTCGATATGGAGGCTGCCTCTCAACTAAAGTCCTGGACTCCTGAATGGCTGGAGGCCGTAAAGAAAGGCATGTTTGTGATTCGCGATTTCGAGAGTGGACAAATGTCCAGAGATATGACCGTTTTTGTGGATGACGACGACAAAGCCTATCACATTTATTCATCGGAAGAAAACCTGACTTTGCATATTGCCGAACTCAGTGAGGATTATCAGAGCCATACCGGCAAATACATACGTGTTCTGCCCACCGGGCACAATGAGGCCCCGGCTATATTCAAAAAAGACGGCCGCTATTTTATGATTACCTCCGGCTGCACCGGTTGGGATCCCAATGCTGCCCGTCTATTGACAGCCACCTCCATCTGGGGGCCCTGGGAGCAAAAAGCCAATCCCTGGCAAGGTGAGCAGGCGGACATCTCTTTTGATTCTCAAAGTACTTTCATATTCCCCCTGGCCGGCAAAAAAGAGGCCTTTGTCTTTATGGCCGACCGCTGGAGACCCAGGTCGCCTTCGGACGGTCGTTACATCTGGCTGCCGATTGAATTTGAAGAGGGACTGCCGGTGTTACGCTGGAGAGACAACTGGTCGCCGGCTAAGGCATTCAAAAAATAAACAGAGTTATGAAAAAAAGCTTGTTGATTGTTTTAACGATTTTGGGAGGATTTTGTCTGTATGCTCAGGAAACTTCTTCCTATGTACTACAGAATGTTTATGCACGCGATTACCAGACCCTGAACGGTTCCTGGAATTATATAGTTGATCCTTTTGATAACGGCTACTACGATTATCGAATGAACATCAACCGGAACGGCTTCTTTCGCCATCAAAAACCGGCCGGTCCCTCCGATATGGTAGAATACGATTTTGATACTTCGCCCTGCCTGCAGGTGCCCGGTGACTGGAATACCCAGGACGACCGTTTGTTCTTTTACGAAGGCAGTGTCTGGTACAAACGCGACTTCCACTACAAGCCCGTGCAGGGAAAAAGACAATTTATCTATTTCGGAGCGGTCAATTATTTTTGCAATGTTTACCTGAACGGCCGGCAAATCGCCACTCATGAAGGCGGTTTTACCCCCTTCAGTGTCGAAGTGACCGATAAACTCAAAGAAGGACACAACTTCCTGATTTTAAGAGTAAACAACGAGCGTCATCCCGAAAATGTGCCCACCGTCAATTTTGACTGGTGGAATTACGGAGGCATCACCCGCGATGTGATGTTGGTAAGTCTGCCTGAACTGTTTGTGGACGATTATCAGTTGAGGCTGAAAAAAGGAAGCTACAAGGAACTGGAAGGCTATGTTTGTTTGAGCGAGGCCCGGGCCGGAGTAGAACTGAGCCTGGAAATTCCCGAACTCAAAGTCAATCAAAAAGTTCAGACCGATGAGCAGGGCAGGGCAGAGTTCAGCATCAAGGCCAAACCCGAACTATGGTCGCCCCAAAATCCCAAACTCTACCGGGTCATCTTGCGTCAGGGTAACGAAGTTATCGAGGACAAGATCGGTTTCAGACAGATCACTACCGAAGGCAAAAAATTATTGCTCAACGGCGAGCAAGTCTTTTTGAGCGGTGTGTCCATTCACGAAGAAGCGCCCTACCGCCAGGGCAGAGTTTATTCCAAAGAAGAATCTACGCTGCTTTTGTCCTGGGCCAAAGAAATGGGTTGTAATTTTGTACGCCTGGCCCATTACCCGCACAACGAGCATATGGTGAGGGCTGC
>JAAZGQ010000066.1 GCA_012511135.1 Bacteroidales bacterium
CAGAGCCTGCGATTGTAGGGTAAATCCGGTGTTGAGCCCCATTATGGTATTGTTAAGTGGCTCAGTGTTCATGTCAACTTTATTGGTGAGGGGTTTTTCGGAAAGATGAATCAAAGTGGTTCCCAGACAGAAGTCCTTACTAAAAGCGTACTCGATATGAAAACCGGCCATCGATTTCCGCACCATATTGTAAATGCCCTGGTCTTCGCAGGTAGCATTGATGGTAGTTCCCGAAGACAAGAGATTTTCGTTTATAATGCTTACTGTTCCCGAGTTGTAGTCTACTACATAATCGACATTTTCGTTCAGCAAGACTCCACCTGCCGTTACTTTGACCGAACCCGGGCTGACGTTCATAGTCCCCAGCGAAATGTCTGCTCCCCCTAGGGAAGACTTGTATTCCCCCTCGATGCGAAATTTGTTTTTTTCGGTCAATTGCTGAACGACGGTCAGACTAGAGTCGTAGAGTTCCTGAAAAATATATTTTTCGGCCAGGACTTCATCGCCTATGGCTTTGCGTAAATGAGAACCAAAAGGTTCCAGTACCGGGAATATAATCCTTCCGTTGGACGACATCACCGTATAACCTTCCACATAATCGAATTGTCCGTCGGGAATAGGGTCACGATTCAGGTTAAGGCGATCGAGGTTCATCACCCTCAACAGAATCTGGTTGGCAATCTTCCCCTCGCTCAGATAGTTGACATATAATCCCAAGGTATCGTTTTGATAACTGATGTTGAGCTTGAAATTATCCTTAGACATGCTATAGGCTCCCAGAGCATATACGTTTTTCATCATCAAATCCCAATAAGGGGCCTGCGGGGAAAAGTCGGTACCTTTGAGTAATTTAAGCAGCAGGGCTTTGGGCGATTCCACCCCGTCGGTTGAAAACTCACCCACCTGATATACCTTACCGTTTTTGGTATATTCAAAAGCAACTGCCAATATCTCATCCGAACGCAGAGCCTGATTCAGACTGATATAACCCAGACTGGTATTGAGTTTGTATTCGTTGGGTTCCAGACGACGGGCACTTTCGAGGCGTTCGTAATCCTGGCCAATGCTTATCCCCTGAGCCGCCAGAGGTTCCAGCACTGAGGCTGAAATATTAATCTGCCTGGCATCAGCGTAATTCCCTACGATTTCGGCATACAAACTGTTGGCATCGTTCGATGGAAAATTGTTCTGTCCTTTGGTCCAATAGGCATTGTGAATCCTTGCAGGTTCGGCCATGTCTGCAAAAGCCAGAATGTCCCGGGCATTATCCATTACTGCAGATTTATTGGTTACCCAGACTTCTACTTTGTTGACGACCACACCCGAGGAAATATAGGGTAAGTTTTCCATCCATTGATCATAATGATCTCTGAAATAGTGCGAAAGAAAATAATGCCGGTTTTCGTCGTAAGCATCTGCCGAAATTTCAAAAGGAGTGGTCTGAACCCCTCCGCTCAGACTGGCTGTCTTGGTTTGGGTATTTTGCTGCGAAAGCACGGCGGCAATGTTAAGTTTGCCAAACTGCAGCTGGGTTTTTACACCAAACAGGGAACTGGCCCCGTTGATAAGGGAGTTCTTGACAGGCATACTGACGTTTCCGGCTTCGAGGCTTTTGATGATTTCGTCTTCTTTGCCTTCGTAGCGCAATTTTATGGCTTTGGCATCGAAATCAAAAGTGGCTTCGGTGTCGTAATTCATATTGACGTTGATTTTGTCGCCCACCTTACCGTTGACACTGAGTTGTATGCTTTGGTCAAAATCAAAAAAAGTGCGGTTACGAGCCCGTTCCGACAAAGAAGGATTGTCAACAATGTTGTTTTTGACACCAAAACTTACTTCGGCTGAACCCTGAGTTTTGAGCTGCACCCCTCCCGGTCCGAATATCTTTTCGGCAGCCCCAATATCAAATTGCAAATCAGTCAGAGAAAAAGCTTCCTTTTTTTTACTGTAATCCACCTGATTTTTCTTCTTAAAAAAATCTGCCCGGCTTTTGGCATCCCAATACGTCCTGAATTCTTCGGGCGTAAGACTGATGGGGGTACTGACGTCGTTGTCTCCGATGCGGGTACGGAGAACATAATCGCCTGTGTTCAGATCGTATTCTATAGTGGTTTCCAGATTTTCGGGATCCTTCAGGTCGCCCATCACAGGATTGATCAGGTCCTCGTACGAGAGTGGAGCCTGCTTAGGTACAGGATACCTCAGGCCAGCTTTATCTTCCGGGCCATCAGATTCCTCAGCCTGAGCATAAAGCCCCTGTGCCGTGACCGGAAGACAAAGTACAACAATCAGCCATATGTACTGAAAACCCTTCAAGAACTATAGTATTTTTAATGCGGCTTTGATGACCTGTTCCACAGGCATGGCGGGAAATTCCTTTAAAATTGCGTTTACTGCCTTGGACGATTGTGAAGGAACAAAGCCCAACATCTGCAGAGCGGCCAGTGCCTCCTGACGCACCTGATTGCCGGCGGCTGTAGCTAAGGATTCTCCCGCACTCAATCCGCTGCGGCTTACCTTATCCTTGAGTTCTACTATGAGGCGCTGGGCTGTTTTGAGTCCTATGCCTTTTATGGATTTGATGGTATGAATGTTTTCACTGACAATGGATGATTCCAGTTCGGCCACAGTGAGCGAAGAAAGTATCATTCTGGCCGTATTGGCTCCAATTCCCGAAACATTGATCAGCTTGCGAAAAGCATCCCGTTCTTCGGAACGGTAAAAGCCGTAAAACAAATAGGCATCTTCGCGTATCACTTCGTGCACGTAGAGACTGCATTCCTGCAGGCTTTGTATTTCGGTAAAAGTATTCAGGCTGATCTGCAGAAAAAATCCGATACCGGACTTATCCAGAACCACATAAGTGGGAGTCAGTTGTTTAATTTCTCCTTTGATGTATTCAATCATAAAGCAAAATTTAAGGCTTCAGGCCATTATCCATTGTTTTGAACGGCTTTTCAGAATAGATATAACGCAAAAAAAGCCGGAAACGTATAATTTATTGCTACAAAAAAAGCAACAGGGCACAAAGTTAGATATTCCCCCTCGAAAATAAATTGCTTTAAGCCTTTACAAGCCTTAAAAAATAAGTACAGCGGGTTTGGTTTAGATGAATAATACTTATCTTTGCCGCCGTTTTTATAATAGCCAACCAAATACCGGTCTGCCCGGTAAAAAACAAACACGATGGAAACTAATTCCTTGCTTCTGGCCTTGTTAGGAACGGGCATTACCTTTTTGTCCACGGTTTTTGGAGCTTCTTTTGTTTTTTTATTTAAAAACGATATCAATCCTGCTTTTCAAAAGCTCTTTTTGGGCTTTGCCGCAGGAGTAATGATCGCAGCTTCGGTGTGGTCCCTGTTGATTCCAGCCATTGAAATGGCCGAAGCTCAGGGCAAAGTAGCCTGGATCAGGGCATCCATGGGTTTTTTGTCGGGTGGCTTTTTTCTTTGGCTGCTCGACTCTCTGCTGCCTCACCTCCACCCGGGCAGTAAAACTCCCGAAGGCTTGCCTACCGGTTGGCGCAGAAGCACCATGCTTTTTTTGGCGCTCACTTTACACAATATTCCCGAAGGGATGGCAGTCGGTTTGAGTTTTGGTTTTTCAGGAGCGGTGGAGCAAGGCTTTTCGCTGGCTTCGGCCTTTGCTCTGGCTATAGGTATTGGTTTGCAAAACGTACCCGAGGGCATGGCTGTGGCTCTGCCCCTAAAGCAGGCTACCGGCTCCCGTTTTAAAGCCTTTATGTACGGTTCACTCTCGGGCGTAGTTGAACCCATTGCCGGTGTTCTGGTTGTTTTGCTTGCCGGTTCGGCTTTCGGTTTTATGCCCTGGTTGCTCGCTTTTGCTGCAGGAGCTATGATATATGTGGTGGTTGAAGAATTAATCCCCTCACTTCAGGAAGGTAAACACTCCAATCTGGGGACAATAGGTGTAATGATCGGCTTTGTCTTGATGATGATTCTCGATATAACCTTATAAAAAATTTGTTGATGAGAAAGTTCTCCGCTTTTTTCCTCTTCGTTTTGTTATTTTGTCTGAGTTCCTGCGTTCAAAACAGAAACAGCTCTGCCAATAAGGGCAGAGAATTCAGGTATTTGCCCGAAGGCTCAGATTTTGTGTTTCGTGCCGATTCGGCCCGCAAATTCAACAGGGCTCTCTATGGCAACAACCAAGCCTTTAGATTAGAAACCGGTGATGTCCCCGAATTTGGCTTTTACCGCTCTGTCATGTCGGGCAATCTGCGCTTTGCCTTGCTCAAAGGCGAACAAAAGCTTTGGCTGCATCAGGCCAAAACAATAGAAAGCCGCTACCGTCCCGGCCTGCGCACCTACATGATACAAGATCCCATTTTGGGCAAGGGAAGCCTGGAATTGCAAGCCCTGGCCCGCTACGACAGTGAAGGGGCTCTCTTCCGTTTCGAATTCAGTCAGCAGGAACCGGGCCTGCAATTAATCGCCGTATATGGCGGAGCCCGTGGAAAAAGATTCAGCCGCGACGGCGACATGGGTGCCGAACCCGATGACGCTTTTGAGCTCAAAACAGCCTATTGCCTCTATAACCGTTACGACATACAGGCTTCTGCTTATCAGCTCTGGTATGGCGCAAGCCAGGACATCTCCGGCTGGACAAAAACCGCATTGAACGATCCGGCCAACAAACTCAGAACATTGCACGGCATTTTCCCCGAAGAGGCTGAGTTGATGACTGGCAATGCTCAAAGACCCAATGATCTGGACTATCTGTTAAACACCGAAGCCCAACATAATCAGCCACTGTTACTGGCCAGGCTGCCTCTGGATGGTAAACAGATATCTTACATAGCCATTGGCATGGGGCTGCTGCCGGAAGCTCAAGCTCCCGAAAACAACCAGACAGTTTCGGGCGGAAAGTCTTCTGATCCCAGCCAGGCAGGTTTAATACAGGCTGGGCAACAAGAGCTCGAACTCGCTTTTGAGCAAGCACTGGATGAGTCTGCCCGCATTGCCGGCAGACTCAAAATCAACAGCCCCGACCCCTATATCAACGCCATGGGCGGAGCCCTGGCTATGGCCGCCGATGCCATTTGGGAAAGCCCTTCCTACCTGCACGGTTCCATAGGCTGGCGCAGCCGGCTGGCCGGCTGGAGAGGAGCCTACACAGGCGATGTACTGGGCTGGCACGACAGAGCCAGAGAGCATTTCAGGGCTTACGGAGCCTCACAAATGACTCTTCCTCCCGACAAAGGGGTTATCATGGATACCACGCTAAACCTGGCACGCTCAGCCAAAATAAAAGGTAGTGAAATGTACAGTTCTGGTTATATCGCCCGTTACCCCGACAATCCGGGCACCATGAACCATTACGACATGAACCTCTGTTACATAGACGAACTGCTCTGGCATTTCCGCTGGACCGGAGAGTTGGACTTTGTCCGCGAGATGTGGCCTGTACTGAAAAGACATCTGGCCTGGGAAAAACGCTGTTTCGATCCCGACGACGACGGGCTCTACGATGCCTATTGCTGCATTTGGGCCAGCGACGCACTGCAATACAACGGAGGGGCAGTAACTCACTCTACGGCCTATAATTACCGGGCCAATTTAATGGCTGCTGACCTGGCCGCTATGATAGGCGAAGATGCCGGACCCTACCGGCAAGAAGCAGAAAAAATACGTGCTGCTGTCAATCAAGTGCTATGGCTGCCCCAAAAAGGCCACTGGGCCGAATTTCGTGACGCTTTCGGTTTGAAAAGGCTCCATGAACAAGCAGCTGTCTGGACCATCTATCATGCCATCGATGCCGGACTGCACGATTCTTTTACGGGCTGGCAGGCCTTGAATTACATTGAACACGAAATTCCTCATATTCCTGTAAAGATAAATACCGGAAATCTTCCGGAGGCTTATCTGCCCGAAAACGACCTGGCCGTGATCTCCACCTCAAACTGGCAACCTTATGTCTGGTCGGTCAACAACGTGGCATTTGCCGAAGTGATGCATACCGCTCTGGCCTGTTTCCAGGGGGGCAGACCCGACATGGGCTATAAGTTGATGAAATCAGCTGTTATGGACGGCATGTATTTGGGCGGCAGTCCCGGCAATGTGGGGCAGGTTAGCTATTACGACGCTGCCCGGGGCGAAGTATACCGCGATTTTGCCGATGTAGTGGGCATCTATTCGAGGGCAGTTGTACAGGGCCTGTTCGGCATAGAACCCGATCTTTTGAACAACAAAGTGTATTTGCGTCCGGGCTTCCCGGTTCAATGGGACAGTGCTTCGATAGAAATCCCCGATCTGAGCTACCGCTTTGAGCGCAAAGGTAATACCAGCCGCTGGCAGATTCATTCCCGCTTTGACCGCAAGCCGGCATTGGTTATGGAACTAGCCCTAAACAGCGACAAAACACCTTTGGTACTCGTAAACGGAACAGTCCTGACCGAGACAAAAATAATCCGCTCTGTAGATAAAGCGCTATTACAAATTTCCTGTCCGGCAGGCCGGCATTTTGACATTGAAATAATCGAGCAGGGAAACAAATTGGATGTATGGCAGTTCCCGGCCGTATTAGCCACAGGTGAAGAACTTTCCCTGCCCCTGCCCGACAATGCCGAAATCCTGGACATCTACGATCCTCAGTCTATCCTGGAACAAGTACAAATCAATAACAGGCAATTCGAAGCAGTCGTGAGCGGCACCCTGGGGCCACGCAGCTTCTTTGCATTACTCAGGCAAGCCGATATCAGCTGGTGGCAAGTCCTTTCCACGGAGCTCAGGCCCAGGCTCGAAATCATACCCGAATCAGGCAATCAACAAGAGAAACAACTTTCATTCCGTCTGCGAAACAACGACTTGAAACAAGCCCGGCAGACAGATATCTTCCTGAACGGAAAAAAAATCAAATCACTCAAATTAGCCCCACAAAGCCTTTCCGCTCCCATTCGCAACACCAAAGCTGCCCGTATGGGAAGCAATCTGGTTGAACTCAGAGAAAACGACGAAATTCTGGCTCAAAATACAATCATCAACTGGAATCTGTCCCCGGCGAATCCTGGACAACAGGAAAGCATTGATTTGAGCTCTCATTACAACGACAAAGTCAGGGAGATTTTCCGTTACGGCAAATACCTCAGTCCCCGCTCGAAGTATACCACGCTCCAAATCCCCACTCAGGGCATAGGCGACTGGTGCAGTCCAATGCATATTGCAGTGATAGACGACAGCGGCCTGCGCAAGGCAGCCGGCAAGGACAACAAGATTAACACCAGCCCGGGCCTGCAGTTTGCCAGCCCTGGCGACAGCCTGCAAAACAACATCCTATTTGTTTCACAATGGGACAATTACCCCACTTCGGCCCGTTTAGCTTTGCAGGGCAAAGCACAACATGCCTATCTGCTGATGGCCGGTTCCACCAACCATATGCAATACGGACTTCCCAACGGCAAACTCAGTTTTTATTACCGGGACGGGAGCTGTGACAGCCTGCTGCTGATCAATCCCGAAAACTGGCCGGCTATAGAACAGGATGCTTTCCATGACGGCCTGGCCTTCAGGTTAAAGGCTCCCCGCCCCTGGCGCATACTGCTGTCAAGCGGAGAAATGACCAGGGAGCCCGGCGAACTTTTACAGCTAAAGGGAGCCGCCAACCGATACATTCCCGGAGGTGCCGCCACTGTACTTGACCTTACACTGAATCCTGATAAAGAATTGAGTCATTTAGAATTCGAGGCTTTAAGCAACGAAGTGGTTTTGGGATTGATGTCCCTGACTCTGATAAGATAAAAAATAACAGCTATTATGCTCTGTATAAATATTATAACATTATACGAAAAAAAAGCTAAAAAAAAATCACTTAGGCCGACAATAAAGCATGGCTTTTTGAGTTAATAGAATAAACTATGATTTGCGTATGATATCGACAGCTCTACTCATCTTTTTTACGGCTTTTATCGTTTCCTGCATCGCCATGCCGAATATCATCAAGATTTCGGTCAAGAAACTCTTGTTTGATGCTCCCACCGAAGAACGGAAAATTCATAAAAAGAACATCTCCAATCTTGGGGGTGTAGGCATTTTTATAGGATTCTTTTTCAGTATCCTACTGTACAGAATTATCTGTGATTCATTGGAACTCAGTAGTTTAGCAGCAGCATCCGTGTTGTTGTTTTTTGTAGCTCTCAAGGACGATCTTATTCCTTCTTCTCCCCTCAGCAGGCTGTTTTACCAAGTGCTGATTGCTTCAATCATAGTTTTTATAGGCCAGGTTCATTTTGACCACATTCCCATTTTTGAAGCCGGCACGGCCATGCGCCGTTTTGTCAATATTTTGTTTTCACTGTTTTTTGTGGTAGGTGTCATCAACGCGATGAATTTTATTGACGGTATTGACGGTCTGGCTGCCAGCCTGAGTGTGTTCCTGAGCCTGATTTTCGGTTACATCTTTTACCAATACGGCCAACTGGATTATTCATACACTTCGCTGGCTCTGGGAGGAGCCGTTTTGGGCTTTTTAATTTTTAATTTTGCACCGGCCCGCATTTTTATGGGCGA
>JAAZGQ010000067.1 GCA_012511135.1 Bacteroidales bacterium
AGCGACAGATTCATTGTCGATCCCATGCCTATATCGAGATCACTTCCGAATTGCAGAGGAATCTGCATGGAATAGTCCATAGACATTTGCGTGTTTTTTGATACAAAATGATTCAGGACCGAAGCAGGATCGGTAGCAAAACCATAACCCATGGTTATTTGGTCTGGATTGATTTTGAACAATTCGTCGGTACCGTATTCTTTGTCGATAACAAATTGGTTTTGGCGTACTTCCGAAGGACTGGAAGCGGGTATCATGGTAAAGCTGGCATTACTGAGGCTTCTGCTCTCTCCGGTTGTAGAATTGCTGGTGCCCATATCCAGACTGAACACTATGGGTACACCCAGATTGCTTTGGGTGCTGAGCACTATGCTGGGATTGTAAAAACTCAACACATCGTTGTCGTCCAGGATATCACCTAAAGCTTCAAAATTAATAGGTTCGGCAGTACCGTTCATGGAATAATCCACTTTTCCGTACACCACTTCGTAATCCAGGGGATTGAGAAAACTCATTTCCAAATGCATCATGGTTTGAATTGGCTGATCGGCCGTTACATCTCCACTTTGGCTGATATCCATAGTCACTTCCTGCTTAATATCCAGGCTGCTGCCACCTGCAGCCAGCCTGAGCCTTTTCAGCTCTACATCTAGTGTATCGCCCATGTTGAGTGTCCAGTCGCTGAGTTTTTGACCATCGCTGTAGTAATCGGCTACGCTGCCTTGAGGGATGAAACGAATTCGGATACTTTCTTTTAATTTTGGCCCGCCCAAACCTTCGGGTCTCAGTACAAAGCGAACAATGCAATTGCTCAGGTCAACACTGTCAACCGCAATAAGACTGGTACTGAAATCCGGCAGGTTCATACTGGAACTGCCGCTGTAATTGTACACCATAGGAGGAATGTTAAAAGGTGTCCAGGGCGCCAGAGAAGCATCGTAGAGCGGAATACCTGTCGATATCGGATTTACCGGCATCAAAGAAAAATCGCCCAGAGCGGAGGTCAGCCCGCTCATATCCATAGAGCCGGCATACTCAAAAACATAAACCCCGTCTTTTACGCTGAGTGCCCCTGAATCTCCGGCCAATCCTCCTATTACACTATCCAGATAAATGGTGGTAGTGCCTATTGGAATAGCCATGGAATTGCCAAAGAGTTCTACTTCACCTGAAAGCTGTTCCAGGTCGTAGGACTGATCAATGCAGGAAAAATTAAATACTCCTGTTAATGCCGCAATAAAATAGATTAATAGAAAACGTTTTAGTTTCATAGTCCTGTAGTTTGAAATTAGAAAATACGGCGTGATTTGGGCGCAATTATACGACAATTTTTTTTTGTTTTATTAGCCTTACGGCCCTCTAATTGCTAAAGCATATTTTAAGTTAAGCTACTAATTTTTAGCGTTTCATATCGTCAGAAAAGTAAGACGGGGCTTTGGGCCTGAGATTGTAATTGGAAGCCATAATCTCGGCGTAGGCTCCTGCCGAACGAATGGCGATCAAATCTCCCCTCTGAGTCTTGTTGAGCACCACTTGTTTTCCAAAACTATCGGAAGATTCGCAAATGGGACCCACCACATCGTATTTTTGCTCTGGCTCTTCCGAGCTGATGTTTTCTATTTTGTGGTATGCCTGATACAAGGCCGGCCGTATAAGTTCGGTCATACCGGCATCCAGGATGGCAAACTCTTTTTGCAAGCCTTTCTTGACGTAAAGGACTCTGGAAATCAAACTGCCGCATTGTGCCACCACCGAACGTCCCGGCTCAATGTGTAAACTTTGTCCGGGCCTTAATACCAACATATTGCGTATGGTTTGAATATAAGTAGAAAAGTCGGGAACAGGTAGTTTTGACGGATGATGATAATCAATACCCAATCCCCCGCCCAGGTTGATGTGTTGCACACTGAGCTGGCGCTGATCAAGATGATTCTGTATTTCGTTCACCCTGGCACAAAGTCCGGCAAAATTGTCCATCTCGGTAATCTGAGAACCAATATGAAAATGCAGGCCTATCAACTCTATGTGCTGTAAACTCAAGCATAAATCCAGCACCTCGTCCAGACTTTGCAAATGTATGCCAAATTTGTTTTCGCTCAGGCCGGTGGTAATATAATGATGGGTGTCGGCCTGTACGTTGGGATTGATTCTCAAAGCTACCCTGGCTTTTTTGCCCAGTTCGGCGGCCCGTTGATCTATTACTTCGAGTTCGGCTGCAGATTCTACATTGAAGCAGAAAATATCCGCTTCTAAACCCAGATCTATTTCCCAATCGGCTTTGCCCACACCGGCAAAAACCACACGGGAAGCAGGAAAACCTGCCTGAAAAGCAGCCTGCAATTCTCCTCCGCTCACGCAATCGGCTCCAAAGCCATAGGCCTGAATCAGGGACAAAATGCGCGGATTGGCATTGGCTTTAACAGCGTAATGCACCTCTATCCGGTTTGTGTCTGCTTCTTTGCGAAGCAATTCCAGGGAAGTGCGCAATATATCAAGATCGTAATAATAGAATGGAGTAGGAAGAGTATTAAACCATGCCAGAGGAAAAGTTCCTTTGTAGTCCATATTTAGTTATTTTTGAACAAGTGTTCGCTTAGGGCAACAAGGCTGCGTTTTTTGTCAGCGCCTTTTACCAGCAGTGAAATGTTGTGATTGCTGCCTCCGTAAGAAATCATCCTGACAGGAATATCTTTGAGTGCTTCTACCACCCTGGCCTCAAAACCGATGTTGTCCCAGGCCAGATCCCCAACAACGCAGATAATGACCATGTCATGATCAACGCTTACTGTTCCGATTTTTTTGAGTTCGTCTATGATTTCTTTTAAGTGACTGTTGTTGTCAATGGTCATTGAAATTCCTACTTCAGAAGTACAAACCATATCGATGGCTGTGCGATAGCTCTCGAAAATTTCGAAGACCTTACGCAAGAAACCGTAAGCCAGCAACATACGGCCCGATTTGATGCGTATGGCCGTAATGTTTTCTTTGGCAGCTACCGCTTTGATTTTATGTTTTTCGGTTTTATTTGAAATGGTTGTGCCTTTGGCCTCTGGCTGCATAGTATTTAGCAAGCGCACCGGAATCTTTTCGAGCTTGGCGGGCAATATGCAGGTCGGATGCAAAATCTTGGCTCCGAAATAAGCCAGCTCGGCTGCTTCGTCAAAATTCAGAAAAGATACCGGAGAAGTATTATCTACCACCCTGGGGTCGTTGTTATGCATACCGTCGATGTCAGTCCAGATCTGAATCTCATCGGCCTTGAGGGCAGCCCCAATCAGAGAGGCTGTGTAATCACTGCCACCTCGCTGCAAATTGTCAATTTCTCCGTAAGCATTAAGACAGATAAAACCTTGAGTCATGTATAAATCAGCCTCTTTGTGCTCCTCCACAAGGGCGTTTAAATGTTCACGGATATAATTCTGGTCAGGTTCGGCATTCTTGTTGATTCGCATGAATTCCAGAGCCGGCAGGAGAACAATGTTATAACCTGCTTCTTTTAAATAATTACTAAACAGCAGTGTTGATAAGAGTTCTCCCTGCGCTACAATTACTTTTTCTTCGAACAGAGTGAATACTTTTTTGGTAAAACTCCGTATGTAATCAAAATGCGATTTGATCACTTCGAGGGTTTGAATTTTGTATTCCCGGGTTTCGAACAATTCTTCTATCTCACGAAAATACTTTAATTCCAAAGTATTGATGGTATCATTTGCCCCGTCAGGATTACGTTTGTGCAAATAGTCCGAAATTTCGAGCAGGCTGTTGGTAGTGCCCGACATAGCCGAAAGTACGATTATGTTTTTGCCTTCCTTAGGAATGATATCGGCCACATTTTTCATACGTTGTGCAGATCCCACAGAGGTTCCGCCAAATTTCATCACTTTCATAGTTGTTCCATTTTAATTGTATTGCTTTCTTCGCTCAGGCGGAAATGATCGCATCTGAACACTCTGCCCGGAAATTTATCCAGAAAACTCAGATTATG
>JAAZGQ010000504.1 GCA_012511135.1 Bacteroidales bacterium
CCAGGATGTGTGATTATATTTTGGCAGATGAGAATTATGAGCTGGTTCCGGCTGAAAGTATGTTCTCCTCTGTATTTTATCGTGGATTTTCTACCGAAAGTATTTTTGAATTCGGTTACGACGAAGACATTCAGGTGAATGATGCCACGCGCTCTTTGTACGGATACCAGAACAATAGAAACGGCCAGCTGGCTTTTCCTGCTACGCTGGTAGCAGGAAAGGACAGTCCTTTTGAATATCCGGCCGGAAATTACATTGAGAGTAAAAATGATGTGGATATTCGCTGGAAAGACTTTTTCGTGAACGATCCCGGAGCAGGCACCTATCAAATATTTAAATACGCGGGTTTACAGCGTACCGAGAATTTTGACGGATCAAAAAGCACTTATTCCTATCGTAATAATACCTCTAACTGGATTGTGTATCGCCTGCCGGACATTATTCTGATGAAAGCCGAAGCTGTGTTGCAGCAAAAACAAGAAGAAGGCCTGGCCGAGGCTCTCGCTCTGGTCAATATAACCTATTCCCGCTCCAACGCCGGAGACACCCTTTCGCTTGATTATTACGATAATTCTTTTGATAAACTGGTTGATTTGGTAACAAGAGAAAGACAAAGGGAATTGATGTTCGAAGGAAAACGCTGGTTTGACCTGATGCGTTTGGCACGCAGGGCAGGCAGTCCTTCTCCCCTGGTTTCGTTTATTGCCCGTAAAGGCGAAGGCAGCGAGGCCTTGGGTAAAATGTCTCAGATGAATGCTTTGTACTGGCCGGTCAACAAGGGAGAACTGGAAGCCAATGAAGCTCTGGTCCAAAATAAATTTTATGAAACAACTACTTCATCATCCACTTTGCAATAAATTAGACAGCATATGAAAACAAGCAATGCCTTTAAAAAGAAGTTACTCTATTTGTTGTTACTTTTTTCCATATCTCCGGGTCTGTTTCAATCTTGTTATACCGAAGATGTGGTGGATAACTATTTTACCTTTACCGGTGAATTGATAGGAAACTATATCGAAAGCAGACCGGAGCGTTTTTCTGAGTTTCAGCGTCTGCTCGATACTACCGGCGTTATGGGGCTCATGAAAGCTTATGGCCTGTACACCTGCTTTTTGCCTACCAACGATGCCATGAATGAATATTATCAGAATCACGAAAAGAGCAGTCTGGAAGATTTCAGTATAGATGAGCTTGAGACTATCTGTTACAATCACATAATAAAAGGAGATACCCTGGCAACCCTGCAATTTTCAGAGGGAGCTTTGAGTACCATGTCAATGAGTGGACGTTTTATCAGTGTTGATTTTAGAGATACAACCTCTACCATCTTTATGAACGGTACAGCTCCTATCATTGAAAAAGACATTATGTTACATAATGGGGTGGTACATGTATTGGGTAAAACCATGGAACCTTCCGAAGACCGCGTTTCTTCCAGGTTGATGCAAGATGCAAAATTTTCGCTTTTTGCGCGCGCATTTGAACGGACGGGTTATAAATTAATTATGGACGATGCTCTTTTGGAAGATCTAACCTACGATCCCGAAAATTTCGTACTAAGTGGCTTCAATCATACAGTGCCGGAAGAATTGCCACAATACCGAAAATTTGGGTACACTATTCTGGCCGAAAGCGATTCTACCCTGGCCAGCTATACGGCTTGTCCCAAACTTCCCAACGGGGTGCATACACTGGATGATTTATATACTTTGGCTGAATATTTTTATTCCAGCAAGCCTGGAAATGTTGGATTGTATTCTGACGGTGACGAGGTAAAAGACGATTATACCGACAAAAGAAATTACCTGAACCGTTACATCGCATATCACTGTATGACCCGCACTCTTCTTTCGAGCCGATTTATTAAGGATTACGATACTCCGCATCACTTCAAAATCTACGATATGTATGAATACATCGAAACCATGCTGGAGAATCGTTTGCTGGAGGTTAAGATAGACCGCAATTTTACCGCTCCCAACAGCGAATTTGGTCTGTTCAATTGTAAAATGGCTGCGGACGGTAAAGAAGATGCTTCCACAGGTATTTTGTTGACCGATGACAAAGACAATGAAGCCATCAACGGCTATTATCACGAAATAGACCAACCATTGGCATACACCGGGGAATTCGAATCAGCTCTTTCGTCAAAACGGCTCCGCATTGAAGCAGCCTGTTTCTTTGATGAACTGGCCACCAATAATATGAGAGGAAACGCCAAGTGGAATCCAAACGGAAGTAACCACGGAGAAAGGGATAAGACGCATGCCTATCAGATTCCTTTCGGCTATCTGACCGGTTTTACATGTACGGAAAGTACTGAGTTCACTTATATCGGAGCTTGTTCAGCTTACGAAGATTTTCAGGGAGATGAAATGTATGCCAGAGATTCCTATAATTTCACAATGGAAACATTGCCTATACCAGCCGGAACCTATGAAGTAAGAATGAGTTATCAACCTACGGCCTATCGTGGTATTGCTCAAGTGTACTGGGATAGTATTCCTACCGGTATCCCTGTGAATTTTTCCTTGTTGGCCAGTAATCCGGACATCGGGCATCAGGTCCCGGGAAGCAATCCGGATGATCCCTACGGTTATGAAAACGATAAGATGATGCGAAATCGCGGCTACATGAAAGGCCCCGACAGTTACAAATGTCCGGTTAATATTTATACCTACAGCGCTGCCAACGCACGTTACAGTACTTATAGCCTGCGTTACATCTTAGGTACTTACGAATTTAAAGAACCGGCCAAACATTACATAACTATTGTCTTTTTGGGTACTGAATCGGGTGACAGTCAGTTTATGATGGATTTCCTGGAATTTTGCCCCACTGAATTGATACTTACAGAAGATACACATTAAATAAAAATTATATGAAGACCAACCATTCGAAATTATGGCCCATGATCGCTCTATCCCTGATGGCGCTCATATCTTGTCAGCAACAAGCCTGGTATGAGCATTTTGAAGATTCAGGTAAAGCCGGCTCTGAAAAAATGATGATGGAATACATTGAATCGGAACCGCAACTGGACTTGTTTATGCAGATGCTTCAGGTTTCGGGCTACGATACGGTATTGTCGGTATCACAAGCTTATACGGTCTGGGCTCCCAAAAACGAAGCTTTAACAAGTGTAGACATCAATGATACTGCCACTGTTACCGAAATTGTCAGTAACCACATTGCCAGCTACGCCATTAGCACTTCCACCACCAGAAG
>JAAZGQ010000505.1 GCA_012511135.1 Bacteroidales bacterium
GTATCAATCCCAGGAAAAAAATCAACTGGAAAGATCCCAAAAATAATCACGATACCTTAGCAGGTAGAAAAAGTCTTATGAATTAACAAAACAATTATGAAGAAAATTATTATTGCCTTAGCACTTATAAGTATCCTGAATCAGGCTTTTGCCCAACAATCAGACGAGGATTACCGCAAAGTCATTTACGGTCGTTCAGAGACCATAGTAAAAACCCTGGATATTCAGGATAAAGTCAAATTCGATTTTATAACAGAATTAATTGCCACTCAGTACATTGATTTGGGTGTGATCAACGATGGCTATGATACTAAAGTAAAAGAAATCAATGCGAGCAATTTGACGGCTGAGGATAAGACACAAGCCAAAGAACTAGCCTATCTCAAGCAACGTGAGGCTCTTACTGCAAAGCATTATTATTTTGTCAATCAATTGTTCGCCACCTTATCGCCTGAACAAATTGAAAAAGTGAAGGACGGTATGACCATGGGTGTTTTTCCTGTTACTTACAAGGCACAACTGGAAATGATTCCCAGCCTTACAGACGAAGAAAAAACCTACATCAGAGCTGCTCTCATGGAAGCTCGCGAATACGCAATGGATTGCTCAGACTCCAAGGCCAAGCATGCCTGGTTTGGGAAATACAAAGGCCGTATTAATAATTATCTTTCCAGAAGAGGTTACAACCTAACCAAGGAACGTGAAGCCTGGAACGAACGTATCAAGGCCGCCCAGGCGAAATAATCATTTTTAATTCCTGATTCGTTATCATGAAAAAAACAACATTCACCTTTATACTATGCATGGCTTGTACAGCCGCTTTTCCGCAATATCCCGGGAGAGCGGCTCAGCCGTCTGTAAAAAGCAACCAGAGCGGTACGCTTGAATACACTCAGGACGCGCAGGCTAACTGTATACCTGATTACTCTTATTGCGGCTATATGGCTTCCGAACAGCCTATTCCTGATCTGCCCGTCAGGGCAGTTGTTCCCTGGATGCCCGGGGATAATACCGTGAGAATTCAAGAGGCGATTGATTATGTTTCATCTCTGGAACCGGATGCAGAGGGTTTCAGAGGTGCCGTCTTATTGGAAAAAGGCTCTTACGAAATAGCTGGTGGTCTGACCATATCAGCTTCGGGTGTTGTTTTACGTGGTAGTGGATACATGGAGGGCCAAACGGAACTTTTGGGTAGTGGGACTGATCGGACTACTATGATTCGTCTAGCCGGAAAAAAAGATTATAAAACAGGAGAATACACCGAGATAAGCTCTTATGCTCCTACAGGAACCATGGCGATAGTGGTGCCCGGACACTCCTTTAAGACCGGACAAAGCGTACGTATTATGCGACCCGGCACTCAGGAATGGATAGATGCCATGGATATGAACGATTTTGGAGGAGAATCTTCATACATTGGATGGAAACCCGAAGATATGTTTATCTACTGGGAACGTCGGGTTAAAGAAGTACGTGGCGACAGCATATTGCTTGATGCTCCTATGAGCTCTGCACTGGATCCGGACTATGGAGGAGGTTTCGTTTGCAGTTTTGACTGGCCGGGTCGTATTAGCCGTTCGGGAGTGGAAAACCTGAGATTGCGTTCCACTTATGACAGCCACAATCCTAAAGACGAAAACCACCGCTGGATAGCCATCAATCTGGACAATATCCAAGATGCCTGGGTTAGGCGGGTTGAATTCCGGCATTTCGCCGGTTCGGCGGTTTTCCTTACCGAGAATACCCGTAGAATTACCGTGGAAGATTGCAAATCTATAGAACCGGTTTCTGAAATTGGCGGCCAGCGTCGTCAAAGTTTTTTTACCCTGGGCGGACAAGGCTTGTTTCAACGCCTGTATTCCGAATACGGATTTCATGATTTTGCTGTTGGAAGATGTACGCCCGGACCAAACGCTTTTGTGCAATGTTATGCCTGGATGCCTTTTAATTTTAGCGGTACGGTAGATTCCTGGTCTACCGGAGTGTTGTTTGATGTAGTAAACGTTGAGGGACACGGCATCTATTTTTCCAACAGGGGACAAGACGGCCTGGGAGCCGGTTGGACTACAGGGAATTCCATGATGTGGAACTGTTCTGCATCGA
>JAAZGQ010000506.1 GCA_012511135.1 Bacteroidales bacterium
CTGCTGGCGTATGTCGAGACTGCCCCGGAGCGATGGAATGTCTCCGGCCATGAGCGGGCGTTGGTTTATGAGTTGGCACTATCGACGGGGCTGCGTAAAGAGGAAATAGCGTCTCTGAAACGCACCAGTTTTGATTTTAAGCGGCTTACGGTCAAGATCAAAGCCGAACACACCAAAAACAAAAAGCCCGCCCTGCTGCCCGTCAAGGCCGCCCTGATGGACAGAATCAAGGCGCACCTGTCCAGCAAGCTGCCGACGGCTAAAGCGTTCAATGTGCCGGACAAGGCCGCTTTGGTCTTGCAGAGGGATCTGGCCGAATCCCGTCAGCAATGGATTGATGCTGTTAAAGACGAACCAGAGGAACACCAGGCACGCCATGACAGCGATTTTTTGAAGATTGTCACACACAGGGGCAAGGCCGATTTTCACAGTTTGAGGCACACGTTCGGGACGCTGTTAGCTGAATCCGGTGTTCATCCGAAGGTTGCAATGGACTTGATGCGACATAGCGATATTAACCTAACACTGGCACTCTATACACACAGCAACGACGACCGACAGGCGGCGGCTATTGACGGGTTGCCAGACTTTGAGACGGTCAAAGAAGAACCCAAAATACAGAGCATCGGTTAGGGTAACCGATGCACACGGAGCATAAACGATGGTAAAAAAGGGACTTGCGAAACTCGGACAAAATGTTTGTCCTTCTGTTTGTCCTTTTGCAGATAGAAAAACATTCAGATAGAGCAAAAAAGTATATTCAGGAGTACCAGGACAATGAGCGAGTACGCCAAAAACTGGCTGCGGATGTTCAAGTGGGAGTGGGGCAAACGCTTTCGCCTGTCAAACGAGAAGCAGCCGACGAACGGCAGCGACAGGAACCAACAAAAAGCAGATGGAGAAAAAGCCAACCTGCAAAAGTCGAAGCCGTAACAGATTTTTGAGGGCGCGGCATAGCTCGACGGAGCGAAAACCGGCAAAGTCCACCGGCTGGCCGCGCTTAATTTTGGACTGGTAAAGGACTGTGCCGATGGAAATAGAAGAATTTCGGGATTGGTTAAAATACCTGCCGGGCAAGCTGAATGCCTTGATTGACACACCGACAAAACAGAAGCAATTCACCGATACTGTAAAGGCCGCCCATCAAGATCAGGCCGTTATTGACTGGTCGCGGGAGTATTATTCATTGGATTTTCTGGACTCTCTCGAACCACCAGACACACTGACTGAAAAACAAAAGGAACTGGCGGCGTTTTATATCCTCAATGAGTTAGGTTTTGCTATCCAGAACCCGCAAGAGGCCGGAGGCTTCTGGGACTGTCTGAATCCCGATACCGATATTGCGCTATTCAGACGGACTGGCTTTGTGAAAGAGGGGTACCCCTTTACCCTAATATCACGCATTGAAGATGCTATTCAAATGGTCAAAACGGCCTTGTCGCTAACCGACCCAGTGTATATTCCAAGCGCGAGCGGACTGATTATCCTTCAGGTGATTGCATCAGCTGAAGCCCCGTTATTGAGAAAAGCCATATGCCACAAAGTAGACGAAGATATAAAGTCCACAACAACCGTGAAGAAGGAATTGGCCGCTCTTGAATCTGGGGGATATATTTGCAGGCCAAATGGCGAACGGAGCGGGTACGCTGCCACAAAGAAGGGCATACAACACCTTGAGGATAAGGGTATCAAAGAATAACGGCGCGCCATTAAATGGCCATTAAATGACCGATGGTTTGTTTGCTTTGCCTTGCTCATAAGGGCAAAATATCGGTATGAGTAAGGCAAACATAATCAGCTTGTTGGGGTTGGCCACAGCGACCAAGATGCCGGTTGGCTGGCTGCGGAAGAAGGCCGACGAGGGGGCTATTCCGGGCGTTCATATCTGCGACGGTGATTACAGATTCTCGCGCAGAGCCGCTATAAAGGCTGTTGAGCGTATCGTTGCCAAGGGGGGGGCGAAGAATGGCGAATAAACTCCCCGATGATGCCCTGCTTGTTTATTACAAGGCCGTCTGCGCGATGCTTTCCGTCGGCAAAAACGCCTTCTTTTCAATGCGGCAAAGCGGACGGTTCCCTATTCAACCGATCAGGCTGGGCGGCAGCGTGCGGTACAACCGGCGGCAGGTCGAAAGTTGGGTTGAATCAGGGTGTAGCCCGCACTGGAGGCCGGGGAGATGACGGGACTTTTTTACAAACTGCCGCAGGATATAGCCGCGCGCCGGGACTTACTGCCGAGCGACAAGCTGGTATATGCCGTTGTGCTGAATGCTTTCAATGGCAAAGATGTATGCTGGCCGGGCAAGCGGGACATAATGGAAAAGACTGGGCTTTCTGGTCAGGCTGTTTGCGATGCAATCGACCGGCTGGACAAGGCAGGTGTTCTTGTGGTGGAGCGCCGGGGGAACGGCAAGCCAAACCACTACAGAACCAGTCAGCAGATTAGACCGGTCAAGGAATTAGACCGGTCTAATTTAGACGCTACCGGCGGTCAAGGATTTAGACCGGAACCGGTCAACAGAGTAGACCATAAAAGAAAAGATCAATTTAAAAGATTAAAATATATACCCAAAAAAACATCTGCAAAATTCATCAAGCCATCCCCGGGAGAAGTAACCGAGTATGCGCAGTCAATCGGGTTTGTTCTTGACGGGCAGCACTTTGTTGACCACTACACCGCGCGGGGCTGGTTGCTCGGCCAAAACAAAATGAAGGACTGGCAAGCGGCAGTCCGCACCTGGAAAAATAATGAGGCAAAAAATGGAAAATCAAAAAATCGACCGAGACATACAGACGACTTTAGCGAAATGCAATCCGCCTATGGTATCAGCATCGAACAGTAGGCTTTGCGTTTGTGGCGGGACGATCGCGCGGGCACATGGGGCGA
>JAAZGQ010000507.1 GCA_012511135.1 Bacteroidales bacterium
AGGCATACACCTGAGTGGCGACATTATGGCCAAACCATCGGTCAATACTCTGTTTTTGGCCATCGGTTTTGTATTGGCGTCCATTATGGGTACCACGGGGGCTGCCATGTTGCTGATTCGTCCTTTGCTGAGTACGAATTCACAACGGCAATACAAGACCCACACGGTACTGTTTTTTATTGCTATTGTAGCCAACTGCGGAGGATTGCTGACTCCTCTGGGTGATCCCCCCTTGTTTCTGCTTTATTTGAGAGGTGCCGGTTTTACCTGGTTTGCAGGGCTTGCTCCGGAATGGCTGTTTACAGGGCTACTATTGTTGTTGTTGTACTATTTTACAGACAGGTATTATTTCAAAAAAGAACCCTGGCAAAACATTTCAGCCGAGCTCCGGGAAATCCAACCGCTCAGAGTGGGAGGTGCCATCAATTTTCTCTTTTTGCTGGGTGTTATTCTGTCGGTGGCATTTATAAACCAGACATATATACCTCAAATGGCTGAGGCAGATGCTCCTATATGGATCAAGTTTCTAAGAGAGATTGTGCTGTTACTGCTTATCACTTTGTCTTTGTACACAACGAAAGAAAAAGTAAGAGAACTTAATCAATTTACCTGGCGCCCCATTATCGAAGTCGCCGTGGTCTTTTTGGGTATTTTTATAACCATGACTCCGGCTTTGATCTATCTCAATCAAAACGCAGCCAGTTTTGGTCTTCATTCCCCTGCACATTTCTATTATGCCACCGGAGCTTTGAGCTCTTTTCTGGATAATGCACCGACGGCACTGGCCTTTTACGGTGTAGCGCAGGGTTTGGTAGCCGGAGGGGAAGCCGTGGCTCAAGTGGCCGGAATTCCTGAAATTTTATTGAAAGCAATATCGGTAGGTGCTGTTTTCTTTGGTGCCATGACTTACATAGGCAACGGACCCAATTTTATGGTCAAGGCTATTGCAGAAGCCAACGGTGTTAAAATGCCCAGTTTCTTTGGCTATATGTTTAAATTTTCGCTTATAGTACTGTTGCCTCTGTATATCCTGACTCAACTGTTATTTTTATAGAGAAAAGGAGAGATTAGTCAGACAGTTCAAGTGATCCCGGTTTCTAACTGTTGTCTGTTTAGGGCGGAAAACTTAACTTTGCAGAAAAAATTATATTCAATGTCCGATATTAATAAGATAAACAGATTTGTGCGTTACGTGGGCGTGAACGATCGCAAGACTCATCTTTTTGAAAACCTTTGGCCATTGCCGCAGGGCATTTCTTACAATGCCTATTTGGTGATAGGTGAAAAAATTGCTTTGATCGATACAGTAGAAGCAGCATATACTCAGGCCTTGCTCGATAAAATTAGTCTTGCCGTCGGAAACCGTCCCCTGGATTACCTGGTAATCAATCATATGGAGCCGGATCATTCGTCTTCGGTCAATGTGGTACGCCAGGCATATCCTGACATTCAAATAGTGGGCAATGCTAAAACCTTGCAAATGCTCGAAGGTTATTACGGCATTTGCAAGGGAACCCTCGAGGTCAAAGACGGAGACAATCTGTGTCTGGGTGGCGAAAGCTTGCGTTTTTATCTGACACCCATGGTACACTGGCCCGAAACCATGATGACGTATTGTGAACAAGAACATTTGCTTTTTTCCGGGGATGCTTTTGGGGCTTTCGGTGCACTGAATGGCGCAGTTTTGGATCAGGACATGGAGCCTGAAGCTTATTGGGACGAGATGTATCGTTATTATGCCAACATAGTGGGTAAATACGGTTCGCCGGTGCAAAAAGCCCTGCAAAAGCTTTCAGGTCTGGATATTCAGGTAATTTGCCCTACCCATGGCCCTGTCTGGAAAAAAGAGCTCAAAAAGGTCATAGCTATCTACGACAAACTTAGCCTTTACGAGGGAGAAAAGGGTGTGGTAATTGCCTACGGCACTATGTACGGCAACACTGCCCGCACAGCCATGCACATGGCCGAAGAACTGGCAGCTTCGGGTCTGGCTCCAATTATTATGCATAATCTTTCGGTAAGTCCTCTCTCGGATGTTTTACGTGATATCTTTAAATACAAGGCTTTGGTAATAGGTTCTCCAACCTATAATGCCGGCCTTTTCCCTCCCGTGGAAGCATTGCTCAATGCCCTGACTGCCCGTACTGTCAAAAACAGAGTTTATGCCTGTTTTGGTTCATTTACCTGGGCCGGTGCGGCTGCTAAGAAATTACAGGAATTTGGTAACACCATGAACTGGGATAGCGCAGGAGAGGCTCTGGAACTTAAACAGGGTTACAGCAGGGAAAAAACCGAGGCTTGTTCCTTGTTGGCCAAGAGTATAGTTGCTAAACTTTAAGTTTTTCATAAAAAAACACTTTTTTAAGTCTTTACGGTCTTGTGGGTGATTAAAAAAAACACGAAATTTGTGCCGTTTTTTTATGTAATCTATTTACTCCCTTTATGACTAAAAGTGCTTTACAAATTGCTCGTGCAGAGTACAAACCCAAAATGCCCCTTGCATTGCTGGGGCCGGTAAAAATCAAAGAAGGTACTCCCACAGAATCTGTTTCCGACAAAGAGGCTATTCAGCAACTTTTTCCCAATACCTACGGACAGCCGGTTATTGTTTTTGAATCTTGTGATCAATACAACAGCTTTCCGGCTGTAAATGTGGGAGTAATTCTGTCCGGCGGACAGGCTCCGGGTGGACATAATGTTATTGCCGGTATCTTCGACGGAATCAAATCCCTGAATACCGAATCCCGCTTGTTTGGCTTTATATTAGGCCCTGCCGGTCTGATAGAGCACAATTATATGGAACTGACCGGCGATATAATAGATGAATATCGCAATACCGGTGGTTTTGACATGATCGGCTCCGGCCGTACCAAGCTGGAAAGCAAGGAACAATTTGATAAAGGCCTGGTTATACTGAAGGCTTTGGACATAAAAGTCCTGGTCATAATTGGAGGAGACGACTCCAATACCAATGCCTGCGTGTTGGCCGAATACTACAAATCCATCGGGGCCGGAGTACAGGTCATCGGTTGTCCCAAGACTATCGACGGAGACCTTAAGAACGAGATGATTGAATGTTCCTTTGGTTTTGACACTGCCTGTAAAGTATATTCCGAAGTCATAGGTAATATACA
>JAAZGQ010000508.1 GCA_012511135.1 Bacteroidales bacterium
CATTTGGTATTTCACCCTCGAGTATGGCTTCTTTGATGCTGTTTTTGATTTCACCCACCAATTTGCACGGTGCCAGGCCAAAAGTGGCCATGATTTCCTCACCGCTCACCGGAGGCTGCATATTGCGGATACGGTCGCGTTCTTCCAGATCGATCATCTTCTGCCTCACTAACTGAAAGTTCTCCAGGTAACGTTGCACCTTGACCGGGTTTTTAGAAGTAATATCGGCCTCACACAGCAGCATAAGATCTTCTATATCGTCACCGGCGTCAAAAAGCAAACGGCGGATAGCCGAATCGCTCACTTCCTCTTCGATTAGAGCAACAGGACGCATATGCAGACCTACCAGTTTTTGCACATATTTCATGTGCTCGTTCATAGGAAGCTTAAGCCGGCGAAAAATGCCCGGGATCTTTTTTTCGCCCAGGAAATTATGATTATGGAAAGTCCAGCCAAGCTTCTCGTCCCAGCGTTTGCACAAAGGTTTCGCAATATCGTGAAACAAGGCAGCCCAGCGCAGATAAAGCTGCTTGCTTTGTTCTGCAACTTTGTCCAAGACCAGCAGCGTATGTAAAAAGTTGTCCTTATGGCCTTTGCCTTCTTTGGTTTCCACACCCTTAAGAGCTGCCAGTTCGGGCAGAATCAATTCCAGCAGACCCGAACGATCCATCAGGCGAAAAGCCTCCGAGGGCTTCTCAGCCATCATCATTTTTTGCATTTCATCGCTTATACGTTCCGCCGATACTATGGAAATCCTCTCTCTGTTGCGACGGATAGCTTCAAAGGTCCGGGGATCTATCTTGAATTGCAGAGTGGTGGCAAAACGCAGGGCCCGCATCATACGCAGGGGATCATCGCTAAAAGTCAGATCGGGATCACAGGGCGTGCGCAGGATTTTTTTTCTAAGATCGCTCCTGCCGTCAAAAGGATCAATCAAGTCACCATAATCAGCTTTATTCAAACTGATGGCCATGGCATTGATGGTAAAATCACGGCGCAAGAGGTCGTCTTCAAGACTACCATCTTCAACTACAGGTTTACGGGATTCTCTTTGATAGGATTCTCGTCTGGCACCCACAAATTCAAGCTCAAGAGAGCCATAACGCAACTGTGCTGTACCGAAATTTTTGAAAACGCTGACCCGGGCCGATTTGCCCAGTTTGGAAGCTACGAATTCTGCCAATTCTATACCCTTTCCTACTGTAACTATATCGATGTCCTGAGAGCTGCTCTTTAAGAAGATATCTCTAACGTATCCTCCTACTAAGCAACATCTTACATTCATCTCTTCGGCTGCCTCAGACAAGAGTATGAACAAGGGTTCTTTGATGTGTTCACTTAAATTCACAAACTACAACTACTATTAGCCGACAAAAGTACATTTTTTTTCATTGTTTGCTCTACTTTTGTGTGGACTAAAATCAAAACTTATGTCGTTCAGGGTATTTGCCTTACATGCGGCCATCGGGTTTTGCCTGATTATCTTGCAGTCTTGCTCTTCAAAAAAGAAAGACTTGCCCGATACTTACATTCAAAAAGCCCGTACAGCCATTGAACTGAGACAATACCAAACAGCAAAAAACTACATAGACAGCATACGCATAGTCTTCCCCAAAGATTACGACAAAATCCGCGAAGGCCTGCAGGTGATGCGTGAAATAGAGTTTGCCGAACAAAAACGTACCCGGGAATATTGCGACAGTTTATTGATTATCAGACAAAGTCAGTTCCCCGAAAAGCAAAAAAATTTCAGTTTTCAACGTAATAAAGCCTACGAAAGTATCGGTTATTACGTAAACAATCATCAGCTGCACAAAAACAATTACAACCGGACTTTTTTGCAAACCAAAGTAGACGAAAGAGGCCGTTTGATTGTAACCAGCTATTATTCAGGGACAAAGAAAATCAATCATACCAGGCTGCGCATATATTCCTCCGACGGCCTCTTTGTGGAGACTCAGGATGTACCCCGCGACGGAGCCTTGAATTACGCCTTTCGTGACGGAAGCATACATTACGAAATTGTACGTTTCAACGAAAAAAAGCTTAATGGCCTTATTAATTTTATTCTATTAAACAACGGCGGAAACCTGAAAGTGGAGCTTATAGGGGATGTCAACAAAACCTATACCATGCGCACCGAGGACAAAAATGCCCTCAAGGCAGCCTGTGAACTGGCAACTGTCCTTTCGGACATTACCAGGCTGCTCGAAGAAATCAGGCTGGCTCAGGCAAAAATGGATTATATCCGCAACAAACAACTAAATCAAACCGATGATTAACGGGTAAGGCTAAATCGGAAACTCAGGCCAAAATCCTGAGTCGTAACCGGATAGGATGAGACCAGTGGAATACTTGATTCCAGAGAATAGTAAAACTTCAGATTCAAATTACGACTGATTACGTAATCGGCCTGCAAATCCAGGGAAACCGTTTTGTTGCCCGAAGTAGCCTGCGAGTAATTTTCCTCAATCTTACGAATCAATGCTGAGGCGTTTTTGAAGGAAAAGTCCGCATTGAATCTCATATCGTTTTTGACCTTGGAGTTTTCCAAAATACCCCAGGGATGAAAATCTGCCACTTTATAACTGCCTCCCAGCACATACTGCACCTGTCCGGCTTCGACCAGCTGGCCTCCGCTTATACTCAGATTCAGACTGCGCGATGTACGGAGTTCCGTTTTTACACTAATTCCGTTTTTTAATGTGGTCTGGATATTTATCAGGGGACTGAACGATTCAGTCAGACTGATGCTGCTGATATCATACATGGACGAAGGCAGTGGATTGCCCGTCAGCACATCCCTGACAAAACCAAAGTCCTGCTCTCCTGCCCCTACAAAATTATTGTACGAGGAATAGGAAGTTACGTTGTAAGCACAATTGTAAGCGTGATTCAGCGTAATTGATCTGAAATGCCTGGCCAGAAAAGGAATTTTGGACAAACCATCGTAGGATATACTCCAATTGGGCAGTAAGGCTTTTAAGGAGGGGAAAATATCTAAACTGCCTTTGTGCGCAGAACGGCCGGTATAAGCGGCCATAAAGGCGGGAATCAATACGTCAGCCGAATTCAGATCAACACTGCCGTATTGTTCGTCATAGGG
>JAAZGQ010000509.1 GCA_012511135.1 Bacteroidales bacterium
AAAACAACGGGAAGCGCTGCCAAAAAAAAGCAGCGGGGAGCGCTGGTAATTCCATAATGTTTGATATTAAAAACATTTTACCTACTTTTGTGCATTATATCAAACATTATTATGAAAAGAGAGAAAACGGTTTTATTGCCAAAGTTAAGGTCCATTTTAGAAGAGATGGGCGAGAACATTAAGCTTGCCCGTTTGAGAAGGAAATTATCGGCGGAGCAAGTGGCGGAGCGTGCCGGCATATCCCGCTCCACCCTATGGCAGGTTGAAAAAGGACTGCCGGGTACTTCGTTGGGAATATATGCCCAGGTATTATTTGTACTGGGATTGGAAAAAGATATACTTCTGATTGCCAAAGACGATGAATTGGGCAGAAAACTGCAAGACGCAAATTTACGCACAGGTTTGCGGGCGCCAAAAAAACAGATCCTATGAAGCGTAAAGAGATATACGTGTATGCCGACTGGATGGAATTAGGCAAACCCGTCTTGATGGGAATCTTGTCGGTTGACCTGTTAAGAGGAAAGGAAATCTTTTCTTTTGAATATTCCGATGTCTGGTTTAAATCCAATCATACACACCTTCTGGATCCCGATTTGGGATTGTATTCCGGTGCCCAATACCCAAGAGACGAAAAACCGAATTTCGGATTATTCTTAGACTCCTCACCCGACCGTTGGGGACGTGTTTTGATGAAACGCAGAGAGGCCATTCTCGCCAAAACCAAAAACAGGCCTGTTCAGACACATTATGAATCTGATTATTTATTGGGAGTATATGACTTGCATCGTATGGGTGCGCTTCGTTTTAAACTTGATCCCAATGAAGAATTTTTAGACAACAACAAAAACTATTCAGCTCCGCCATGGACTTCTATCCGGGAACTGGAACAAGCAAGCCTCGAATTAGAAAATAATATAGAGCAAGACAAACCCGACTTGCTGAAATGGATAAATCTGCTGATGGCTCCAGGCTCGTCTCTTGGCGGAGCCAGGCCCAAAGCAAGCGTACAGGACACAAGCGGATCGCTTTGGATAGCAAAATTTCCCAGCAAAGACGACATAATTGACACAGGAGCCTGGGAGATGCTGGTGAACGAATTAGCACAAAAATCGGGCATCAGAACTGCTCTTGCAATGATTAAAAAGTACAACAACAAGCATCATACTTATTTAACAAAACGATTTGACAGAACACCGGCTGGAGAACGGCTTCATTTTTCATCTGCCATGACTTTGTTGGGTTACAGCGATGGTGCGGGAGCCGACGATGGTGTCAGTTACCTTGAATTGGTAGAATTTATCATTCAAAACGGCGCGAATGTAAATGCAGATTTGGAAGAATTGTTCAAACGAATTGTTTATTCGATAGCTGTCAGCAATACAGACGACCATTTGAGAAATCACGGATTTATCTTAACTCAAAGCGGTTGGACACTTTCTCCTGCCTATGATATCAATCCCAATCAATACGGAACCGGCTTAAAATTAGCTATTTCTGAAAGCGATAATTCCTTGGATTTTAATCTCGCATTAAGCGTTGCACCATATTTCAGATTAACAGAAAACAAAGCAATTAAGTTAATTGAAGACATTAAAAGAACTGTCTCCGGCTGGGAAAAAACAGCAAGCAAATACGGAATATCAAAAATTGAGCAAGACTTAATGAGGCCGGCTTTTAGGTGGAAATGAGAATAGCTGGCTTATTAATGTAGCGTCTGTCGATTTGCCCGTAAGCGTACCGCCAGGAAACCCAGGCCCCGAAGCCGATATATAGACACGGCGCCCGAAGCGCGCAGGGGCCGGCAAAATTTGCCTGTGAAGGCTCGCAGAGACAAACAGGCAACGCCGGCGTCCAGCGCTGACCAGCCGGGGATATCGGG
>JAAZGQ010000510.1 GCA_012511135.1 Bacteroidales bacterium
AATAAATATTCATCAACTAAAACAGGCACTGATATATTCGGCTAATTATGGGCTTTATACTAAGAAAAAAACCAATTACCGGATTTTTGTAAGTAAAAAAAGCTGCCTCAGTTGAGGCAGCTTTAAATTAATATAATTGTGGTTTCCGGAGATTTATCAGCCCTCTCCTATTATTTCGAGAGCCATATCCAAAATAGTGGTGTCGTCAAGCTTAACAATACCGCCATCAGGCCCGGGTTCTACATGTATACCGCAACTTTTGCCGTCTCTGTAATTGTGTCCGCCGAAGTAATTACGAACAGTTTCTACAGAGAGGCCCATTCTGTCTGCGATGACTTGAGTGCTGCCAGAGGGCAGGCTGTCTTTGATTTTGCGCAGTTCATTAAAAGTGATTGTTCTTGTCATGACTAAAGATTTTATAGGTTATTATTTACCAGCTAATGTAATGGGATGAAATGATCAGACTGATGAGTATTGTTAACAGCACCAGCAGCAAGAGTTGAATGTCTTTGACAGCGTACATACTTCGTGTATAACCATCGGGGCGGAACAAGCTGCCCAGAGTCCACGAAAAAAAACGCCGCATACACCACACATAAAAAGCATAAAACATCCATGCGGACAAATATCCAAACAAGGCACCGCCAAGCACATCGAGCGGATAATGCACTCCCAGATATATCCGTGAAAGAGCAACCAGGGCTGCCCAGAAGAAAATACTCAGGCTGTAGACTTTGTTTTTGAACAGCAAGGCGCTGAAGCCTGCAAAAGCAAAGACGTTGGCTGCGTGGTTGGAGGGAAAACCATAAGTACCACCCAAATAGGCATTGACAATGTCCAAATACGGAAGTACTTCGGGATTGCGGGTTGGCCTGAGCCTTCCCACCAGAGGTTTGATAACACTGGCAGCAAGCTGGTCGACAAACACAAACAAGAGAGCTATGGCCAGTACAATCCAAATAGTTTCGACCTTTTTGTTTTTGATGAATACATAGAGTAACACCAACACGGCAGGCGACCATACCATGGTTTCTGAAAGAAGCCAGGCGAAACGATCCATCCAGGGACTATGCAGGGCATTGACATTCAACAAAGCCTGTACATCCCATTCAAGAAGCCTGGTCCAAAAATTCATGCTGCTCAGTATCTAAATAATTTCAATATGTTTCAATTCTATCCAGCCAACATTCCCATCTTCGAGTTCTATTTCACACCAGTCGCCCAAAGTGCTTTTTATTCGCAGAGCACTGCCTTCGTGTAAGAGAAAAAGATCGGTTCCGCTCTGATCCGGAGAGCTTTTCACCGTGACGCTTTCCGAAAAGACAATTGCCTTGTTTGGATGTATAATGGCTTCACGTTGCCGGGCGGAATAGAGCAAAGCAAATATACTAAAAAATAAAACAAGTATTCCAACAAAAAAGCTGCTTTTCTTGAGGCTTCTTTTTTTAGCGAAGAAATACACAAACAAACAAGCAATGAAAAGAGCAAAAAAGCCCAGGCTCAAATAAGCCCAGGAATTGGAATCCAGCTTATTGCCCAGCTTATTGTACCAACGTATCAATAAAAATTCAGCCAGGGGCTCAATTTTATCCACTATACGGCTACGGGCCAATTCCAGGTTGAAACGTACATCAGGGTCTCCGGGATTAAGCAGCAAGGCTCGTTCGTAATTTAAGATGGCCGGTGCCACAGAACCCGACTTATAATAAGCGTTCCCCAGATTGTAATAGACTTTAGCAGAAATACCGTGGTCTGCCAATACTTGCTCGTACAAAGCCGCTGCATCGTTGAAACGGCTTTCGGAATAGGCAACAGCAGCCAACTGACACAAAGAATCAGCCGCAGCAGTTTCAGTATCCGCCGTTCAGGCAGAAGCCTGCACGCCCAACA
>JAAZGQ010000511.1 GCA_012511135.1 Bacteroidales bacterium
ACCTGCGTTACGGTCAGGACACCATTCTTACCGAATCTCTCGGGATTAAAGCAGAAGCTACCGAAGATACCACAGAGGAACAAATTTTATTGCGTTGGAATCCCGTTCTTGAAGTCTTTCTGCAGGAGGGAAATATTCAGCTAAGTGCCATCTCTGAAAAAATTATAGTTCCCGATATCCGGTTCAATTACAGCAACGATGCCTTCAATATTATTGAAAGCCGCATCCAGTTGGGCAATTCTGATTTTCAGCTCATGGGTGATGTGCTGAATATTGGCGACTACCTGAATAACACCGGTACACTCAAGGGCGAGCTAAACTTTGTTTCCAACCTCACCGATGTCAATCAGCTGATGAAACTGACCAGTGGATTGGGAGGAACAGAAAACGAGGAAAAGGCCGGACAAGAAGCAATACAAGCGGATAAGAAAGAAAGCGACAGAAATAAAGTAGCACAAACAGATAGTGCCGCAGATTCCGGGCCCTTTATGGTCCCAAAAAACATAAACCTCAGCCTGAACACCAGCATTATGAACGCCTATGTAGGCAATCAGATCGCCACTAACCTCACCGGGAGGCTTTACATCAAGGACGATGCCCTTATCCTGGAAGAAATAGGTTTTGTCAGTGCCGCAGCCAGGCTTAAGCTGACGGCGATGTACCGCTCCCCCAGAGCCAACCACCTCTACCTGGGACTGGATTATCATATGGTTGACATACAGATTGACGAACTGCTTAGTATGTTTCCCGATTTGGACACCATTATGCCCATGCTGAGTTCTTTCAAAGGCCAGGGCGAGTTTCACCTGGCGGCCGAAACCTATCTCGACAAAAATTACAATTTAAAAAAATCCACTCTTAGAGGAGCCTCCTCTATTCGGGGAGATAATTTAGTTTTGATGGACAGCGAAACCTTTGGCCAAATTTCAAAGATTCTTTTGTTCAACAAAAAAACCGAAAACAGAGTTGACAGTCTGACCGCCGAATTCACGGTATTCAAAAACGAAGTGGACGTATATCCCTTTACCATAGTAATGGACAAATACAAAGCCGTCGTAGGAGGTCGCCACAACCTGGATATGAGTTTCGATTATCATATTTCATTGCTCGAGAGCCCCCTGCCCACCCGCCTGGGCGTTGACATCCGGGGCACTGTGGATGACCTCAGGATCAGGCCGGCCGCCTGCAAATACGCCGAAAATTACCGACCAGTAAGCCGAAGACTTGTTGATAACCAAAAACTTCAATTGCGCAATTTGATCCGCGAAACCCTGACCCGGCAAATGGAATAAAAAAAGGCGTCCGACAAAGACGCCCTTTTTTTTATATAGATTGGCAGCTTGTTAAAACAGATTCGGAAAAAAGACCGAAAAGACCAGAATAAGCAAGCCCAATATCAACACTGTGATGGTTCTGACAGATACGCCTTTCCATTCTTTGAGCAAAATGCCCCAGACATTGCTGAAGGTAACGTTCAGAGCCATCAGAATACTCCAGGAGAAAGCCAGCATAATGGTATTTCCGGCCAGAAAACTTTTACCGACGGATAAGCCAAAGAACTGGGAATACCAA
>JAAZGQ010000512.1 GCA_012511135.1 Bacteroidales bacterium
ACCATGGGTTATCCGGTTAAACAAACCTCCGTCTACAATTTAATCAGACAGATTCTTTTGCTGCACAGCGATAACGGTGGCAAAAAACACTTCCGAGCCCGCTACGTATTGCCCTTGTTACAAAATCCCTATATCCGGAAATGCAGTCCGGGGGCTGCCGCTCTCGAAAAAGACCTGCGAACTCAAAACCGTCTCTACCCCGAATACAGCGAATTACAACAAGATGAATTATTAAGCCTCCTTTTCAGTCCGGTAAAAACTCCATATGAGCTGGGAGAACTGCTGCTCAAGCTGTTCAGCCTCCTGAGTCAGGCCATCGATCGTACAGACGAACCAATCAGGGATGGCGACGATCCAATCAATGAAACCAGCCACGCAAACAACAAAAGCAGTGAAGCTGGCGACGAGAGGGACAAAGAGAAAATTCAGTCCCAGGAGGACGATAATAATGCAGTCTATTTACCTCTGTTTCAGGAAGCCTTATTCAAGAGTTATACCCAGGTGCAGCGTCTGAACGCCCTACTGAAAAAAGACCTGCTGGAAATCAACCTGCAAACCTACAAAAAGCTCCTGCTACAGATACTTGACCTCAGTGTGCCCTTTTCGGGTGAACCACTCAAAGGTTTGCAAATCATGGGCTTGCTCGAAACCCGTTGCCTGGATTTCAAAAACATCCTGATGCTATCGGTCAACGAAGGACAGCTCCCCAAGAACAGAGCGGAGAATTCTTTTATTCCTTATAATCTGCGCCGGGCTTTCAATCTGAGCGGCCCGGAACATCAGGACGCCATTTCTGCCTATTATTTTTTCAGAGCTTTGCAAAGGGCCGGGAATATTACTCTGGTTTACAACAGCTCAAGCGAAGGCCTGAGCCGTGGTGAAATGAGCCGTTATATGCTTCAGTTAATGATTGAAAGCGGGCAGCCTGTAGAGCTTTTGCATCTGAGTTCCCAAATCAAAGCTTTAGAAAGCTCTCCTATTCTGATATCCAAAACTCCGGCACTGATGCAGCAACTCTACGATATGTACGACCATACTGCTCCAAACCCGGGCAGCAATAAGCACTATCTCTCGCCCAGCATGTTGAACACCTACCTTGACTGCAGTTTAAAGTATTATTTTCAATACATCCTGAAGCTGAAAAAAGAAGAAGAGCTCAGCGAACAAATGGATCCCCTCTGCTTTGGTACTATTTTTCATGAAGCAGCCCAGTACCTCTATGTAGCCCTTATTTTAAAAAAGAACGGGCTTAGGCACAGTCATCAGGACATCCTGGCAAGTATGGACAATATCCGGACTTTCAACCGGGCTTTGGAAATTCAGGATTCATCAGCTGACAGACTAAACGGAAGGATAGAGGCTGCCGACCTGAAAGATTTACAGACAAATACAGCCTACCTGGAAAGTATCGTAAATCATTTTATGGCCAGGGAATTCTTCCGGCTCAAAAGCGGACAAAGCCTGCCGGCATTCAACGGAGAACAACTCATTCAACGTAAACTGCTTACCCAATTTCTGAAATTATTACTGAAGCTGGACCAAAACTATGCTCCCTTTGAGCTCCTGGGTTTGGAAACAAGGACAGAGGAATATCTTGATATAGATCTGGCCGAAAATAAAACAATAAAGATTCGTATCGGGGGCATTATAGACCGCCTGGACAAAAAAGACCACAGCCTGCGCATCTGTGATTACAAAACCGGCGGCATGGCCGAAGAGGCTTCGTTTGATAACAGCCTGTTCAAGTCGGATCAAAAACGCAGCGGACACATCTTTCAGACCTTCCTTTACGCCGGCATAATCAAGAACAAGTATCCCGATGCGATGGTTAAACCAGAACTCCTCTACATCCACCAGGCCGCAAAATCCGATTATAGCTCAGATATCGTGGTGAAATATTCCGATAAAGCTGAGGCTAAAGCAAAAAACAAAATGATTGTGAACGATTTCGGAGAATTAAAGGATACTTTCGAAGATGAGTTGTTGAAAGTTATCCGGGAACTTTTCGATCCGCAACAAGCCTTCTGTCAAACCATGCAACTGGAACGATGCAAATACTGTGATTTCAATAAGATCTGCAGACGCAGCTGAATCCTCTTAGTCGGACCATTCCTGATTGTTGACTTTGCTTTGCAAACCCTTTCTGTGACTTCAGATGCTTTTTTCGTTGTATCTTTACGCGGTTTTTAAAAAATGACTATGAGTGCTTATTATAATCAGGAAGTAAACGAAGTTCTCCACCAGTTCAAAACTGACCAACAACAAGGGCTTAACTCCGCTGAAGCCAGAAAAAGGCTACAGGAATTCGGTTACAACCAACTCAAAACAAAAAATAAGAAAAGCTTTCTTCGCATGTTTCTGGAGCAATTCAAAAGCTTCATGATATTGGTGCT
>JAAZGQ010000068.1 GCA_012511135.1 Bacteroidales bacterium
AAGCCGCATGAAATTGTAAAAAACAATAAAGTAGAAGACATTCAGATTGCCAGGCTTTACAAAAAACGCAGGCTCAAAATCGCCTGCCTGGCTTCGGTCCGCGACATCAGCTGCCGAATGTACAGTGGATTGGATGAGGCTGTTCAGGGTTTTTCGAAAAATATACTGGCTTTTTTCGGTAATTCTTTTATACTCGCTTTGTTGTTTTGGATTATCAACTGCTTTGGCTGGCTCCCATTACTGTGGCAAAGTCTTTACTGGGCTTTGGCCTGGTTTTTGTTACAGCTGTTTATACATTTATTGGTGGCTCGTACCAGCCATCAAAAGCCAGTACGCTATTTTTGGTATGCCCTGCCCAGGCAATTTATATTCATCAAAATTATTATACGGGCAGAAGTAAATAAAATACGTAAAGAAACTACATGGAAAGGACGTACAATTTCTTACTAATTTTACTGCTGAGTTTTTTCAGTTTATTACACTTGAGCGCTTCCAACAGTGAAGAAGTACTCAAGGCTTATCAGCAGGGAGACATGAGCAAATGGAAAGTCGTGATTGATCGTATGGAAAAAATCAACTCCGATGAGCCTGAAACCAGATTGGAGCTGTTGAATTATTATTACGGCTACATTGGTTATACTTTGGGAGAAAAGCGCAACAAAGAAGCCCGATCTCTAATAAACTCTGCTTATCTTCAGCTCGAAACTCTGGAGAAGCAAAATTACAAACCGGCCGAGCTGAAAGCATACAGAGCCGCCTTTTACGGCTACGAGATAGCTTTAAACAAATTGAAAGCTCCCTATTTGGGACCTAAAAGTATAGCTGCTGTAAAAGAAGCCCTGGAACTGGATGAAAATAACCCCCTGGCCTTGACCCAATATGGTAATATTCAATCGTATATGCCTGCGGTAATAGGAGGATCCAAAATAGAAGGCCTGGAATATTATCATAAAGCAAGGCGTTCGTACGAAAAAGAACCGGAGCGAGCCAAAACAGACTGGAATTATTTAAATTTGCTAATCACTATAACCATGGCGCATCTTCGGCTGGAACAGCAAGACGAGGCCCGGAACACTTACCGGAAATTAATCGGCATTGCTCCGGAAATGCATTGGGCAATAGAAGCATTAAATCCTAACAACCCGAAATTGAATTATGAATAAAAAAGTTCTTGTCATAGGTTCCGGCATTGCCGGTTTATCGGCAGCCTTACGTCTGGCCAAAAGAGGTTATCAGGTAGAAATCGTCGAAAAAAATTCGAAAGCAGGAGGCAGACTCAATCAGCTCAAAAAGGACGGCTTTACTTTTGATCTGGGGCCCAGCTTTTTCAGCATGACGTATGAGTTTGAAGAATTTGCCCGGGATTGCAATATTGAGATGCCTTTCCGTTTTATTGAATTGGACCCGCTGTACAGTGTACATTTCAGCGGCAATCCCAAAACTTATCGTTTGTACAAGGACATTCATAAACTGGCTGAACAATTCAGGGAAGAGGAACCCGATTTTGAGGCTAAAATGGAAAAATACCTCAAAAAATGTGCTCAGCTTTTTGACGACACGGTTGATATTGTAATAAAAAG
>JAAZGQ010000069.1 GCA_012511135.1 Bacteroidales bacterium
CATTACCCGGTTTAGGGTTGAGTTTGATTATTTCTGCAACAATTGCGTCGTATTCCTCCCGCTTGATTCCCCATTTGTGGAGAATGCGGTCATGGTGCCTGTGGGAAAATTCTTCGAAGTAATTTTCCAGCAGATAAATGGCCTGGTCAACAAGTTCTGTCTTTGGTTTTCTGTAAAGTTGCAATAGCAGGCAGTCTTTCAGATTGAGGGCGGCAACACCGGCGGGTTCAAAGTCCTGAATCAGCTTGAGCATCTTTTTCATTTCTGCCTCAGATACCTCAAGGAATGCCTGAAATGAAATCTGATCGGAAACCGTCTCAAGGGGAATGCGCAGATAACCATCATCGTCGATGTTTCCGATAATGTATTCTCCAATAATTTTTTCGTTTTCGGTAAGATTCTGCACGTTTAGCTGTTGCATCAGGAAGTCGTGCAGAGAAAGCACTTCCGATCCAAAAAAATTCTCTTTGCGGGCAGGGGTGTTTTTGTCGTATTCCCGATTGCTGTAGAAGTCGTCATCGTCTTCGGGGAGATAATCTTCCAGGTCTTTGAAGTCGTCCTGCAACTCCTCTGTTTCATCTTCCTGGCCCAGTTCTTTTTCGCTGTTCTCGGGGTCTTCACCCAGTTCCAGGGCCGGATTTTCGTCTACCTCCCGCAGGATGCGTTCTTCCATCTCCAGCTCAGGGACTTCCAGCAGCTTGATTCTAAGAATTTGCTGTGGAGAAAGCTTTTGTTGAAGTTTTAACGAAAGTTCCTGGTGCAACATTTTGTCCCGTCAATTAAAAAGATCCTTGCAAAAGTAGCATTTTTCGATTGAATCTCCAGCAACTTAATTAATAATGAAAACTGCTGCCTCCTACAAATTCTCTTAGTACCGAAGTGGGAGGAATTTCCCAATCAGTAATAGGGATAAAGTAATTCAGGAAGCGCAATAAGCGCCTTGCCTCGGAATACTCGACGCAATTCTGGGGAACCTCTCTCAATATGGGCTCTATATAATTTTTTAAAACTGAAAATTCAAAGATTAAGGCAGAATTAAACATGGCGTCGGCATTTTCCTGGAAGGGGAAAATCCATTTTTCTTCTCCGGCGCGTACACTATCCCATCGGGCTATGGTATCTTTTGCCGAAGTTCCCCTGTAGCGGGAGTCGCGGATGATTCTCCGTATCAGCCTGTTGTCGGTAGTGGGAATCCGGTTATGTTTATCCAGTGAAATTGAGGTGAGTGCAGAAATATACACTTTAAACTGACTTTCATCTGGAACGTTTTTCAATAATTCGGGATTCAATGCGTGTATTCCTTCCAGAATTAATATGTTTTGTGGCGTCAGTTTGATTTTGTTGCCCTTGTATTCTTTGGTTCCCAGGGCAAAATTAAAACTGGGAATCTCCACTTCCCGGCCTTCGAGAATATTATGCAAATCGCGGTTGAAAAGATCCAGATCCAAGGCATAAAGCGATTCATAATCGTATTCACCCTTTTCGTCTTTGGGTGTCTGGCCTCTTTCCAAAAAATAATCATCCATAGAAATCGCTATCGGGCGTATTCCCATGGCAAGCAACTGTATGGATAAACGTTTACTGAAGGTGGTTTTGCCCGAAGAGGAAGGTCCCGAAATCAATACAATCCGAATCTTAGCCAGAGCTTTGGCGATGGTATCAGCCAAAAGGGCTATCTTTTTTTCCTGCAAAGCTTCGGCAACCTTGATTAGCTCTGTTGCTTTACCCTGGCGGCACATAATATTCAAATCGCCCACGTATCGAAGATCCATAATTTTGTTCCAGCGTACAAATTCTCTGAAAACATCCTGCATCTTGGGCTGTGGTACCAAAGGAGCCGGTTCCGAGGGCTTATTTCTCGAGGGGATGCGCAACAAATAATCATCCAGGTAAGGAATAAGGTCAAAATTCTTATTAATACCCGAAGAATAGGCCAGGGCTCCGTAGTAATAATCTATGTGTTCCCCCATTTTGCAGTAGGTAGTATAGAGGCTGCCGAAAGTAGAAAGCAAGTCGACGATGTCTTTGCGGCCTCTTTTACGGAAAAGTTCAATGACCACGGTGGTTTCTTCTTCTACACTATCGATGGGGTTGTTGGCGTCTATAAATTCGTAGACTCTTTTTTTGATAGCATCGAGATCTTGTTGTGTGCAGGCCCGGTTCAAATCCAGTTCGCAATAATAACCATTGGACACAGAATGCTCTATTCTGAAGGAACTTTCAGGAAAGAGTTCATAAACTGCCGACGAAATTAAAAAAGTCAGGGTACGAACATACACCCTCATTCCCGAAGCGGAATTTATCGAGATAAATTCTACTCTTTTGGGATTGTACAACTCGTAATTAAGACTCTCGGTCTTGTTGTTTACTCTGGCGGCGATAGGTTCGATCTTAAGTTCTTGGGAGAGTTGCTGATAGACCTCAAGCAAAGTAACCCCCATGGGCATAAGCATACTTTTGTTGTTGTTGACACAAAATAAACGAGCGGTTTTTGACATAGCTGTAACGAAAAAATTCAGCTCTAAGGTACAATTAATTTTCTATTGAGTCCATTATTTTCAAAGATTCTCTTACTTTTGCAACTGAAAACCAGAATTCATATTTATACAGCTTGTATGGACTATTCTTTGTTTGATTTCCTTACCCTCATCGGATCACTGGGCCTGTTCCTTTTCGGGATGAAAATGATGAGTGAGGGACTACAAAAAGCAGCAAACAAAAAATTAAAAGAATTCCTGTCAGCCATGACATCTCACCGCTATGCCGGTGTGTTGATGGGAATGATGGTAACAGCTCTTATCCAGTCTTCTTCGGCCACTACTGTATTAATCGTAAGTTTTGTAAACGCCGGCTTGATAAATTTAGTGCAATCCATAAGCGTCATAATGGGGGCCAATATTGGTACAACTATAACAGCCTGGGTAATTTCTGTTTTCGGTTTTAATTTCAACATTAGTTTACTTTCTCTGCCTCTGATAGGAATAGGAATAATTCCTTTAATGTTTTCCAAGAAAAACAGCTATAAAAACATTGGGGAGTTCATTATTGGTTTTGCCATTTTGTTTATGGGCCTGAGTTTTTTGAAAAATTCTGTGCCTGATTTGCAAAGCAATCCGCAGGCTCTGGAGTTTTTAGCGAAATACACCAATATGGGCTACAGCTCAGTATTTTTGTTTTTATTGTTCGGAACACTCTTAACCATAGTCGTTCAATCCTCCAGCGCCACAATGGCCATTACCCTGATTATGTGCGCCAAGGGCTGGATCAATTTTGAAATGGGGGCTGCCATGGTCCTTGGTGAAAATATCGGAACCACAGTGACGGCTAACCTGGCAGCTCTTTCGACGAATATTTCGGGTAAAAGGGCTGCATTGGCACATACAACCTTCAACATTATAGGTGTAATCTGGATGTTGATTTTGTTTTTTCCTTTTGTGGGGATGATTCAAAAGATTATCATTGCTCTGAGCGGTTTGGATCCCAAACAACTGGATGTTTTTACGGCTAGCCTGGATCCAGGTGTATTAAAGCTGATATCTGATCCTGAAATAAAACTCACTGATCCTCAAATGATAGGTTTACGAGAGCAGCTGACTTCCCTGCAGGCCAGTACCTCTTATGCTCTTTCGTTGTTTCACACCATGTTCAACATAATCAATACCACTGTGTTGATCTGGTTTTCCAGCATTATAGCAAAACTGGTCACCAAGATTATCCCCAAGAAGAAAACAGACGAAGAATTTCAATTGCGCTACATCAGCACCAATCTGCTGTCAGCTTCTGAATTAGCCATTCCCGAAGCCAAAAAAGAAATTGATGATTACATTGTAAGGACCCGAAGGATGTTTGACATGGTGCGTGAATTGTATTACGAGAAGCAGGAAGGCCCATTTGATAAAACCTTCAATCGGGTATTAAAATACGAGAGCATAAGCGACAGAGTGGAACTTGAAATTGCCACTTTCCTCAACAATGTATCCGAAGGCCGCCTGAGTGACGAAAGTAAGCACCAGATCAGGCAAATGATTCGTATGACATCCGAAATTGAAAGTATTGCAGACAGTTGTCACAACATTGCCAACACCATTAAGAGACGTAATGATGCCAAGGTTGTTTTAACCGACGAAATGACAGCTCACGTTGAAAACATGTTTGGATTGGCGTATAAGCACCTCGAAGAAATGGCTAATCTTGTTATCCAAAACAGCCATAATACTGCCGAGTTGCTTAAAATCAGAGACACAGAGATTGAAATAAATAATTACCGTAACCTATTGTATCAGGAAAATGACATCGATCTGGAGGCAAAAAAGTATACTTACCAGGAAGCTTTGTATTATATTGATATAATCCGGGAATGTGAAAGGCTGGGCGACTACGTCGTCAACGTTGTAGAAGCCTACACAGGAGGGTCTAAATTGTTTGCCCAAATCTAAAAAGTAATAAGGCCTTATGTTGTTCGATCCGAAGTTTTTATCTTATCTTTGCAAACTTTGTATGTAACAGACCGAAATCAAACAACAAATACATCAAAAATTAAAATTATGAAGAAGAATGTAATGTTTGCCGCTTTCTTGGCCGGCACAATGTGTTTAAGCCTTTGCTTCACCAGCTGTGAAGGAAAAGGGGGAACAAAATCCATGAAAAACTCTGTTGACAGCCTAAGTTATGCTTACGGAGTTGGCCTGGGAGACAATCTGGCTCAAAACCTCAGCTCTTTTCCGGCCGAACTGAATATGGATCTTTTTATGCAAGCCTTTGAAAAGACCATCAAAGGTCAAATCGAAGATCTGAGCATCCAGCCCGAACAGGCATATCAAATCTTTCAAAGCTGCTTGATGGTCATTCAACAAGAGTCTGCTCAAAAGAATAAAGATGAGGCCGTTAAGTTCCTGGAAGAAAACGCCGGGAAAGAAGGCGTTGTAACTACCGAAAGTGGATTGCAATACGAAGTGCTTTTGGCTGCAGATGGCCCCAAGCCAAAAGAAACAGACAGAGTAAGTGTACATTATCACGGCACGCTGATTGACGGTACTGTTTTTGACAGCTCTGTAGATCGCGGAGAACCCGCCCAATTTGCATTGAATGGCGTCATACCCGGGTGGACCGAAGGCATTCAATTGATGAGCGTGGGTTCAAAATACAAATTCTATTTGCCTGCTGAGCTTGCTTACGGAGACAACGGAGCCGGTGATGTTATTCAACCGGGAGCCATGTTGATTTTTGAAGTGGAATTGCTCGAAATTCTTAAATAATTACAGAGTAGAATCTATTTGATGGCAAGTTGCTTGCCTGAAAGTACGTTTACTGTCAGCGCAAGATAAGCCTCGGAGAATAGATATAAAATTCAGGAGTCGTCTTAAAGTTCGCTTTGAGACGACTCCTTTTTTTCATCTTCAAAAAAGCGCAATACGGCTTCTTTGTCCAGCCTGAGTTGAGCAGTCAGCCCGGCTGTGGATGGAAAACGCTTTTCGGCTCGCAGATGTTTTTTGAAGTAAATAGAAACTTCCTTCTCGTACAAATCGCCCGAAAAATCCAGCAG
>JAAZGQ010000070.1 GCA_012511135.1 Bacteroidales bacterium
AAAGAATCAGCCGCAGCAGTTTCAGTATCAGCCGTTCTGGCCGAAGCCTGCTAGACAAACATGCAAAAAACAAATAAGCTGAAAAGACTATTTCTTAGCATGGGCATTGTTTATAGTATTTTCCATTTGGTTGATAACTCTCAGGGTTTTGGCATACAACTCATCCATATGTTGAGTCTCAGTTGCCGGAGCATAACGTTCAAACTCACAGGCTTGCAAAATCTGCATAAAATCAGCACAAACTGATGCATCCACTTTTCGCTGATTCAGTTGAGCCCCGATATTGTCTTTGTTCAATTGAGAAACCGAAATATTGAGTTTATCGCTGGTGTAACCCCAAAGCGCTTTTAATACTTCGTCGTAGAAATGTTCCTTGTCTTTGTTTTTCAAGTAGAAACTGGCCTTTTTTAGGCGTCTCACGGCTACTTTGTTGGCCTTTCTTGTTCTAACGGCAGCCAGGTCGGCGTTGGCTTTGGCCTGCTTGCGATAAATGTAAAGCATCAACAAGAAAATGACAAAAGGCAGTATATAGGCCAGCCAAAAAGCTGTTTTGCCGTAAATAAGATTGGTACGGGGACGCAAGCTGATGTTGTCAGTTTTTATGTAGCGAATATCCTGTCCCAGTAAACGCAATTGTTCCCTGGTAACCACATTACCGGCGACCACTCCTTCTGTGCTTTGTTCTGAACGAGCCACCTCCAGTTGAAATTCATCGCTGGACAAAGTTTTGTAGCTTTTGCCGGCCAGGTCATAATAAGAAATACTAACAGAGGGTATGGTGAAATTGCCCGAATAACGTGGAATTACCAAATATTCTATGGTTTTGGTTCCGCTGACTCCCCCCGGAGTGGTTTTAAAATTATTACTGACTTTGGGATCGTAAACATCGAAATCAGCCGGGAATTTCAGCTCCGGCGTTCTGAGCATCTTCATATTTCCTTCTCCGCTGAGTACCAGTTTAATGGTGACTGCCTCGTCGGCTTTAATCTGATTACTGCTGATGGAAGAACTCAGCCTGAGACTGCCGCTAAAGGGATTGAAATTGGCCGGTTTACCAAAAGGAAAAGGCTCAACCTGTATTTTCAGTTTAGGAGAATTTATGGTTTTCCGCACCTCCTGATAGGAATCGAAGAAATCATCAAACAAACTTCGCATACTCTGATTGGTGTTTCGTATTCTGAAAATCAAGTCAAAGCTTCCGCTTTCGATTTCAATTTCTCCGCTCTGCTGCGGATAAAGTATCGTTTGCTTCAAAACAGCAGTTCTGTAATTAAGGCCGTTGTAATTTTCCATATCCCATTGTGTATTGGGATCGATATCTATTTCTTGGGCCAGAAAACCCTTGAATTCCGGGAATTTGATATTGTTGACTCCGCTAATATCAATACGCGTATATAATTTATAGGTCAACAACAGGCCCTCTTGCTCAATGACTTTGGTCTTGGAAGGTATCGCCCTGATAAAAGCCTGTTCACCGTTGAAGCTGACTGTTTGATCAGAAGAACCCTCCTGAGCCGAAGCTTTGGCTTTGTCTCGGGGCAAAACGGTAATTGTAATCGGATTAGAACTCTTTTTTTCTTTTTTTACGGTAGCAGTGGCTGCTGGAATGGTAAAAGTACCCACTTTAACAGGCATCAATATATAAGTATAGTTGCGCTCGACCACCGAAGTCCGTTGACCGTTGATTATACTTATCCGACTTGAAACCGCTGAACTTGGCCCCATCAAAACATCAAAATCGGTAATTTCGGGTATTCTGAGGTCTTTGGTTTCGGCATTCAAAGTGTAGGTTAGCCTAAATTCCTGACCCAGAATAACTTTTGAAGGAGCCGTTGCCGTAAATACTACTTCATCGGCAGCTCCCAGCCTCCAACTGAAAGCGATCAGTATTATTAATAGCGCTATTCCCTTATATTTATTTTTCATACATACACCTTATTCTTGCCGCAGGCAGAAAGCAAAGGTAGTCTTTTTACCAATCTTTTTCTGTCTTCTTGGGCCGGCTGTTTTGTATTTGTAATTTCTTCACTTTTTCCTGCACTTCCTGTTCGTCTTGCATCAGGGCATCCAGGAGTTGCTGAGCTTTTTCGCGGCTGATTTGTTCCTGCTGCTGCTCCTGCTGATCTGCCTTATTTTGCT
>JAAZGQ010000513.1 GCA_012511135.1 Bacteroidales bacterium
CAATAGGATGAATATCTGTGTTTTAACATTACAAAACAAGAAGTCAAGCCAAAAGATTCAAAAAAGATATTAACAATATCTGGCTGATAATTAAATAATTGAGAGTTTTCTTAGAGACACTATTTAGGAAATCCTACCAAGCGAACAGCATTTAATATCACCAGAATTACACTTATTTCGTGGATCAACATCCCGGAAGCCAGATGAATGTTGTCGGTCAAAACACCTACCAATAATAACGCAACAGTAATCAATGCAAAATAAGTATTCTGCTTCATATTGCGGATGGTGGATTTGGACAGTTGGATGGCATAAGGCAGTTTATCCAATTTGTCAGACATCAGAATGATATCTGCTGTCTGCATCGTAACATCAGTTGCTGTTCCGCCCATAGCAATACCAACATCTGCCGTGGCTATCGCCGGAGCATCGTTAATTCCATCACCAATCATCGCAACCTTTCGTCCTGAGGTTTTCAGTTCACTTATTTTAGAGACCTTGTCTTCGGGCAATAATTCCGAATAAACGTTGTCGATCTCCAATTGATGGGCCACTTTTTGAGCCACCAACTCATTATCGCCGGTGAGCATCATCAAGTCGTCAATTCCGGCACTTCGCAATTGAGCCATCGTGGCGGGAGCTTCCTCACGAACTTGGTCGGCAATGGAAATAATCCCAATCACTTCTTTGTCTCTGGCAATGAAAACGGAAGTATTTCCATTTTTTTGCTGTTGAAGCATATATTCATTAGCTTCGGCATCAATGGCTATACCAAATTTTTCTGCACCTGATCGATTGCCGATATAAATTTGTTTGGTGTCTAATATGGCCTGAAGGCCGTGACCTTTTATAATCTCAACATTCGAAGGTTGGCGAACCAAATGAAGGCCTTTTTCTTCGGCTTTTTTAACGATGGTTTTACCCAGATGGTGTTCAGAAGTCACCTCGACTTCTGCTGCCAGTTGAAGCAATTCATCAGTTGAAACCCCATAAGCCTTTATGTCTGTTACCTCGGGTTTTCCTTTGGTAAGTGTTCCCGTTTTATCAAATACAAGAGCATTTACTTTGGCTAGATTTTCCATTTTATCGCCGCCTTTGATCAGGATTCCATTTTTAGCACCATTCCCGATTCCGGCAACAATGGACACGGGTACCGAAATCACCAAAGCACCGGGACAAGCGATGACGAGAAAGGTCAATGCCAAGTGGATATTCTGCGTAATGAGCCCGACCAATACCGAAAGAATTATAATCCCCGGCGTATAATAAGCTGCAAATCGCTCCATAAATTTTTGTGTCTTGGCTTTCACTTCCTGAGCTTCTTCCACCAATTCGATAATTTTGGAAAAAGTCGTGTCTTCACTCACTTTTTCGGCAAGGATCTCTAAATATCCATTGTCAGAAACCGTACTACTAAACACCTGGTCGCCTTTAGCTTTACTAACCGGAACCGATTCGCCAGTAATAGCCGCCTGGTTGATTAAGGATTGTCCCGAAATCACTTTTCCGTCCACCGGAATTCTTCCTCCAGGTTGTACAATGACGTGATCGCCCACCTGTACTTCGTCTGCAGGGATGGTGATGCGTATCCCGTCTTTTAAAACCGTAGCTTCCAGCGGTGCCATGTCCATCAGCGATTTTAAGGATGCTCTTGTTTTCCTCAGGGTTCGTCCTTCGAGATAATCACCAAACAAAAACAAGAAGGAAACGACTGCGGCTTCCGTGTATTCACCGATAATCATTGCTCCGACAACGGCAATTGTTACCAATAAATCGATACTGAAAGCTTTCATCCGCAATGATTGAATGGCTTTTATCGCAATGGGTATTCCTGCAAGAACCGCTGCAATAATCAAGCTGATGTTTTGTGCCAAACTTCCGGGATTTATCAGATACGCCAACAAAGCGACCAATAGAAGTCCTCCGGACACCAGCGTTAATCTATTTATCATTTTTGTTTTCATAATCATTGATGTTTTTAATTTAAGATAACACAGGGTATCCTAGTTTCTCGATTATTTCGGAGAGTTCCTTAGGATTGGTTTCTTCCTCGTTATATATTACTTTTACTTTACTTGAATGAAACATTACTTTCGCCTCATCCACCCCGGTTTGCTTATTTAATACACCTTCAATTTTGGCGATACAACTCGGGCAGGTAAGGGTTTCCAATTGAATTCTTATTGTTTTCATCTTTATCTTTTTTTAATGATTAATACTTCTTTTTTATTTCATTACAAAGATAGAGACAACCTCTCCCCGATGGAAGTGCTGGAAGTAGGGGGTAATGGTACGAAAGTCGGATTACTGGGTTCTTAGGCCTCTCTGTATTCCTTCGGACTGACGCCCGTGTGTTTTTTGAAGAATTTTCCGAAATGAGAGGGATCTGAAAAACGGAGGGCATAAGCAATCTCGGCGATGCTCCGCTCTTTGTTTTGTAAGCGTACCCTGGCTTCCAAAAGTAGCATCTCATTGATCCAGTCACCAGCAGTTTTACCGCTGACTTCTTTGATGAGTGTTGAGAAATATTTGGGAGTCAGATGTAATTTGTCTGCATAGAACGACACTTTTCGTTCTTCTATGAAATGTGATGACAGCAAACTTTTGAACTGCGTAAGTATATGTGCGTTTTTATCTGTTTCTTGAGCGGTATCCGGCTTTTGTTTTTGATGTGCGTCATCAATTTCATTGAGTATGATATAAATCAAACTTCTAATTATTGCTGAAGTGTGCGGTGCATTTTCAGAAGCTTTTTGATGAATTAGTTCTAAATAGGAACTGAATTGACCAAAGAGCCTGGCATCCAATTCAATTACTTGTTCGCCCGTTTTTTCAAAAAAATCAAATTTATCCAGATAATTAATATCCGTTTGTCCTTCCAGAAAAATTTCTTTTCGGAAGAACAAAATCTGTGCATCGTAGGCGCTCCCTAAATCTGTAAATTTCCTAATCGCTGAAGGAGCAATGGTAAATATGGCCGGTGCTTGGGCATGGTGCACAAACAAGTCGGATTCCAATTGAAGCTCGCCCTTGCTCAACAAACAAATGGCATAAGCTGAAGTGCGGTGGGCATCTTCGGTAGCACAGGCATTACTGAGATGTGATAAAAAATACCATTTGTCCGAATTCAAGTTATTGGATTCCAGTTTGGTATATTCGATATATGGGATTGATTTCATAGGATTTATTTTTTGTTTTCAATCATTTTTAAAATCCCCCCCAAAACTGCTTTTCCGTCTTTCATCAGATTGGATTTATGCCCCGACAATTTCCATTTCAAGACCGTCATTCTCATTCCTCCAATAATTATCGTTGTTAGGGTAGAAGCACCAACTATTTTGCTGTATTGCCCATTTTCCTGCCCGTTTTTTACATTTTCAGAAACATAGTTTTGCATTAAATCCATTATTTCCGCTACTTTATTACTCAAACTTTCATCAAAGTGAAAAATACTTTCTGCAAAAATTACGCTAACGATAGCAGGTTTATCAGTGAAAGCCTGTAATTGTGAATTAAAAATTAAGCAAAGTTTTTCAGGATAAGTATCTTCTTTCTTAAATGGAATAGCCTGAATACGATTTTGCATTTCCGTTTTAAAATACTCCAAAACACTTAATAAAATTTCGTTTTTGCTTTTAAAATGTCTGTATAACGCTGGTTCGGACAAACCTATATCTTCCGCTAATGTTTTGATAGTCAGATTTTGAATTCCATATTGTGAAATTCGATTGGTAGCCGCTTCCATTATCTCTATTTGTCTATCTGTAAATTCTTGCATACTTATCTAAGTTGTTTTTATGTTAGTTAGTATTCACTCGCAAAAGTAACTACTTTTTTTTAACAAACAACTATTTCCGAAAAAAAAGTTTGTTTTTTTACTTTGCCTTTATCTTTTTGGTGTTGGAAGATTGGCTCTTTTGCGGCTTTTGTGCGTTGGATTTGTAGGGGAGGAAAGCCACAAATGTGCCAATGTGCGAAAGGGAAATTATTTTGTGCGGTGGAATTTTTAGCTTTTTAATTCCTTATTTTTAAAGTCAGAAATACAGCTAAGTTTATAAATCTGTTTACATTGATTATTGTTTGAAATCGTTTTTCTACGCTTGCCTGTAACGTGTGCCCAGCTTGGCGTTCGGGCGGGTTTTTACCCAAAAACGCGAATCGAAGATGTTACGTTATTTTTATAAAAATCGTTCAACCGAAGATGTTTACCCCGCCTGACGCCAAACTGGCTGTTGAACTAAACCTCCGGTAGCCCTTGACGTTACTCATTTTCATTACCTTTGCAAAGATAATAAAACCTTTTATTAGAAATCATTATGACAACAAAAAAAAGACTCCCGAAGAATTAAGGGAAAACA
>JAAZGQ010000514.1 GCA_012511135.1 Bacteroidales bacterium
CCGTTGATGGTTACACTGATTTCTACTTCTTTTGGAACGTTGGGATCGGACACCTAAGTTTCTGTCGAGGTAAAATCTTTATCCGATTCAAACAGGAATACCATTTCCTGGCCTTCGTATTCCACCTCAAAGTTGGTATAAAGAGTAGTAGCGTAGGCATTGACTTCAACCCGGTTGGAACGTAAAATGTTTTCGTGCACCAGCTTGCCGTTGAGATAGACATTGAAGGGACAAAAAACATTATTGTCGGGATTGCTCCAGGTATTGTGATAGCTTTGCAGGCTGTGTTCCCCTATAGCCAGTCCCCGGATGCGCAGTTCAAGATCTCCACCTCCGCTGAAGGAATTGGTAACACCATCGTTGGCCAATCTGGCGAGATAAGGAGCTTGGATATGTAATTTAGACCAGCCGGTTTTAAGCAGGGAACCTTCGGGGTGGATGGCGGTGAGTACAAATTCTACTCCGGACAGAGAGAGGGAATCTTTGCTCTGAGTGGCTACAACCCAGGGAGTATAGTCCGGTTCGTTCACTTCGGACTCAGAGCGGCCCGATATATTCAAGTCCACCCTGATTACGGGCTCACCAGCAAAAATGTTTAGGCAAAAAACCCCTCCTAACAATAATAAGTACAAATGTTTCATAAAGAAATATCAATGATAAATAATGTCCATTTGGTGCAACATGGTCGCTCCGCCACCTGTGGAACCGGTATGCTGGATACCGCTTCCTCCGAAGCTGTTTGAGGAAATTTCTGCTTCCAGTTTTACTTCGTGGGGCAAGTTGGGATCGCTGTTGTAGGGTTTAGGGCTAGTGGTAGAAACTTCGGCTTTCAACAGCTGAGCTTCGGCTTTGAGCCTGATGCTGCAATTCGTCAGATAACAGGTGGCCGATATGGCATCGGATATTTCACGACTGAGCCCCTTGTTGTATTCCATCAGAACAAAGTCAACCGCATTGGCGTATTTTGGGGTACGTACTATTCGAAGGCCGTAACCGCTCAGGCTTTTGGTATCGAATTTTATGTAAATATCCATGTATTGCCCAGTGGCGCTGCCAAAGCCCTGGCCTGCTGTTTTGCAGGGGTCTGCCACAATGTTCACCTCCATATTCCCGTAAGAGCCTTCGACTGGGGTGTACAGCAGGCGGGCTCCCTTCTGGCCTTGCAAAAAGCCAGTCCCTTTTGCTCCGCCCTGGGCACTGCCGTAAAACCAGGCATTCTTAGAATTAGCTCTCCAGTTATAGGCTTCTGTATCTGCCGGTTTATAAGCATCTACTGTCCAAAAACCCGGCAAGAGCTGCTTTTGTGTATTGTCGGGAAAATTCTGAAAATCGGTGGTGATCAAATTGGGATTCAGAATGTCTTCTTTTGTAATCGGCTCAGTACTGCAAACTGTTACTGGCGTACCCGGAAGGCTCCTTATGTGTTTGGGTTCAATTTTTGCCTGCAGATAAAAACCGACGTCGCCGGCACTGAGGCTGTAATTGTATTCTGGTTGATTCAGACGGCTGACGGCAACCGGAATCGCTTCTTTACCCTGAGCGTCCTTACAGCGGTACCAGGTGACCAGGGAATGATCAGCTCTATTTCGCAGGTTTAGACTGTAAGTCAGTTTAATAATGCCTTGATCGGGAGCTGATAATTCGGGATAGGCCGTAAAACGAGGGGCTGGAAGAATACTCGGTAAAACCTTGACTACCGAAGCACCTCTAAGTCCCGAAGAATGCCTGGCTTCAACCATAACATGGCGGATTTCGTCGCTGTAATTGCTGCCTTCGAGCAGGCAATTACCGTTTCTGAGTCTGCGAAGGCTCAGGAATTGAGCGTCTTCAGGGCTGATATACCAATCGATACTTCCTTCCACGGGAATATTTCCAAAGCGATTGATGCCAAAAAACAATGTGTCGGTTTTTTCTCCGGTTTGGAGTTCCGTAAACGCGGGTTTTACGCTAAGTTGAACAGGGACATTGCTGTAGTCAAAGCCGTCGGTCTGAGAGGCTGCAGTCACTATTTCTTTTATGCCACACGGATCCCAATCGTCGTCACTGCGCAACAAATTGTAAGTGTTGTATATTAATTTCCCTTCGTATTCAAAACGGTAGGCTTTCAATACTTCCTTGTTTTCCATCTCTATGGTCAGATAAGGCCGGTCGGCCTGAAACAAGACAGCCTGACCGTTTAAACTTACATTGTGTTGGTAGCAGCGCATATCGTCTTTGGGGTATTGAGTCCAAGCCAGATAGAGAGAATCTCCGGTATTTCTGAAGCGACAGTCAATCAAGGCTACCTGACTGCCAACTTTGGTCAGGTATTGAGCGTTTTGGGTAATCACGTTAAAGTCGCAATTCAGAAAAGCGGCACCTGTGCCATGAGTACTCCAGAATGGTTTGGAACTGTAAAAATCGAGGTCACAATTCAGATAGACCCCGTTACCGCAAAGCGCGTCATCAGTGCTTTCGAAGTGACAATCTTCAAAAAACGCTCTTTTGCTGCCCACAAAGGGACAAGTGTTTAAGCGGCTGATAAAGGAACAATTACTGGCATACACCTTGTCGCTGTTGTTGCACAAG
>JAAZGQ010000515.1 GCA_012511135.1 Bacteroidales bacterium
GGCTATGGCCGTATTAGGGATAAACCGATAACAGGGCAGAGTTGAAAGGCTATCGGGCAATTTGCTGTATATCTGTTCAAAACTGACTCCTGCAGCCACAACGACCAAGGTCGGCCTTGAGACCTCCAGCAAAGGGGCAATTTCAGCCAGGATTCCGCCTACAAGCCAGGGTTTGACGGCCAAAATGACAATGTTCGCCTGAGCGGCCGCCTTATTCTCTGTAGAGCTCTGAATCTTCGGGAAAGAACTTTTTACCATTTCCAGATTGGATTTTTCGATATCCGAGATCAAAATGTGGCTTTCGGGCACAAAGGCCGATTTGGCCAGGCCTGATATGATGGCTTTGCCAATATTACCTACTCCTATAACTCCAATTTTCATACTTGCATTTTTAAAATGATAGCAATTAAGCAAAAAATAATTTTTATTCGTGGAAGCTTTGATGAATAGCCTTTTCACTCAGTGAGAGGATTGAGGGTATCATTATCGTTTCCTGTTTTAATACTAGAAAGTTTTCAAGGCCAGCCTGAATTTTTCCATAAATTGGCCGGCCTGCTCCATACTCAGGCTCAAAGGCGGTAACAGTCTAATAACCTTGCTTCCGCTTACTCCGGTGAATACGCCATAATCAAATAGCAGACTTTTTCTGAGCTCTTTGATGGCTTTGTCAAATTCAAGGCCTATCATCAGCCCCAGCCCGCGAACCTCTTTTATTTGTGCAAAAGACTGGCATTCTTTTATCAAAAAGTCGCCCACCCTGGCGGCATTGTCAATCAACTTTTCCTGCTCGATAACGTCCAGTACGGCCAGAGCGGCGGCACAAGCCAGGTGGTTGCCTCCAAAGGTGGTTCCCAGCATGCCGTGAACCGCTTTGAATTCTGGACTGATGAGGAGTCCGCTCATGGGGAAACCGTTGGCGATGCCTTTGGCTACGGTAATCATATCAGGACGTATACCGGCGTGTTGATGGGCAAAAAATTTACCGCTTCGACCGTAGCCCGATTGTATTTCGTCCAGAATCAAGACCGTTTTCGTTTCGTTACAACTTTTGCGTAAAGCTCTCAGGAAAGCGGGGTCTGGAATATGAATGCCGCCGACACCCATGATCCCTTCAATAATAACAGCACAAACATCTCCTTTAGCCAGGCTGTTTTGCATGGCAGGAATATCGTCGAGCGCTAAGAATTCTACTTCCATACCCTGATTGACAGGGGCCACTATGCTTGGATTGTCCGTTACGCGGACTGTCGCCGAAGTGCGGCCGTGAAATGCCTTGCGAAAAGCGACTACTTTACGGCGTCCGTTATGAAAAGAAGCCAGTTTGAGTGCGTTCTCGTTGGCCTCTGCGCCGGAATTGACCAGAAAGAGGCTGTAGTCTTCGTAGCCCGAAATCTTTCCCAGACGTTCGGCAAAATTCTTTTGCAGGCTGTTTACTACGGAATTGGAATAAAAACCTATGCGGGCAGCCTGTTCGCAGATACTTTGCACATAATGCGGGTGCGAATGCCCGATGGAAATCACGGCGTGCCCTCCGTACAGGTCCAGGTATTCTCGTCCTTGCTTGTCGTAAATGTAGCAATTCTTGCCGCTGACAATTTCCAGGTCGTATAAGGGATAAACATCAAATAAATTCATTGTTGTAAAGTTTTGGTATA
>JAAZGQ010000516.1 GCA_012511135.1 Bacteroidales bacterium
AACAAGTTCCTGTAAAACCAATATGCCCATAGGTTTTTCTGGAAGCCGAAGGGGCAAGCTGCTGAATTTTGGCAGGATTGGTTTCGGCTCCGTCAAAACCCAACATACGACGGCTCAATCGACTACGAGTAGAAGAAAAATAACGCAGAGTGGAGGGTTCAAAATAACGCACGGAGCCGTAAGTACCCTCGTCCAGGAAAAGTTGCAACACCTTGGCCAAATCAGAGGCCGATGAAAACAGGCCGGCATTACCGGCGACTCCTCCCAAAAAAGCAGCAGCTTCATCATGGGCATATCCTCTTAGCAGCTGCCCTCTGAGGCATGTATCCAGGGTAGTCGGAGCGATGCGTCCGGCAGGAATCTTTTTCAAAGGCCTGAACATGGTGGTTTCTGCTCCCAATGGGGCAAAAATTTCCATTTCCACCCATTCGTCCAGGCTTTTTTCGAGCAGGGTTTCGGCTGCAAAACCCATCAGAATAAAACCCAAATCACTATAGGTATAGCGCATTCTGCTCAAAAGAGAGGTTTCGGCAATAATTTTACAGACTGAATCTCTGAACGATTCGTTGACGTAGAAATTCTCAGCAGCCTTGAGCGAATAAGGGCCCTTATATTCGTTGGACACCAATTCAGGTTTAAATCTGAAATTGACAGGAGCCCAACAAAGCTCATCAAAACGCATTCGATGCAGCGAATCGGGCCGGGTAGTCAGAAAAGGCCCGGAAAAACTCGTAGTATCGAGCAAATACTGATAAAAAGGGACAAAAGGAGACAAACGCGCCTGATGATACAACACATTGCGGTAAGTAAGATTTTCTTTATCGGTATTGCGCAAGGCAGGTAAATGATTACTCAGGGGCTCATCCAGGTTAATTTTAGCCCGTTCGTACAAACTCATTATAGCCGGAGTGCAGACCAGAGCTTTGGTCAGCGAGGCCAGATCATAGACATCCTCCGGGTTGGCCGGCCTGCTGCGTTCTGCATCTATCCAGCCGTAGGCCTTGTTCCACACCACTCTGCCGTTTTTGGCTACTACTACCTGGCAACCGGGTATCGCTCCCTGGTTTAGGGCATCCTGAACAATACTGTCAATTTTACTCATCACCGGGGCAGACATGCCACTTTCTTCGGGAATTCCGTAGGATAAACGGGTTTTTTCGGTTCTGAGCCCATGCCCTTCCGGATAAATATTTCCGATGGGAGCAGGTAGTACTCCCCGTATGGCTGTTCCTCCAAAGACAGCCTGTGCTGCTGCTTCCTGGGCCGGCAGACTTTCTTCGTATGCACAGAGTACAGCATCAGGTTCCGTAAGGGCTCTGCCGAAAACCCGCATACGGTAAGGCGAAGTAAAATAACAAACGCAAAGATTCTTCAATCCGTTGAAACGACTGAGCCATTCAATCTGATTGGAGTTGCCGGCATATACACATACAATAACTTTTTCGTAATGGCCGAATGTTTGTTTGAAATCCCTTTTATCCAATTCGTTGCCTGGCATCAGTGAATAAGCCTCAACAGAACTGTAATTTCTGAGCATTTTTACAAAGGGAGTTTCTGCGGGCCTTTCCAAAGAGACAACAGCCAGCGATTTACGCTCCAGGTTTCGAAGCGGCAACAAATCGTGCTGATTACGTAACAAAGTGATGGAATTTGCATACATATAACGGTTAAGTCGCTGAACCTCAGCCGTATTCAAACGTTCCGGCAAAGCTGTTGTATCTGTTGGTTTATATGTTCCAAGGCCTAGTATGTGTTTATATATCAAAACTTTGCGGCATTTCTCATCTATCTCTTGCTGACTAAGGCGGCCCTGCTTAATGGCCTGCATAATAGCCTTTACATCGGCCGAAGGATTGGGGGGAGCTAACAAAATATCGTTTCCCGCCTGTAAAGCCTGAATACAAATTTCTCCACTTTTGCCGGAAGCGCCTTTCATTACCAATGCATCGGTAAGGCACAAGCCGTCGAATCCCAGCTCATTTTTGAGCAAACCATTGATAACCGAACCCGACAGGGAAGCCGGTAACTTAGTGTCGGCTTCCAAGGCCGGCACCGACAAATGTCCGGTCATCACAGCAGAAACACCTTGCTTAATCAACTGCCTGAAGGGAAGCAATTCCAGACTATCCAGCCCGGCCCTGGAACGATCAATCCTGGCCAGCTCCAAATGCGAATCTTCTGAAGTGTCACCGTGTCCGGGAAAATGTTTCATGACAGCCATCACACCGCCCTCTTCCAGTCCTCTTGCGTAGGCGCCTGCATAAGTAGCCACCCTTTGCGGATCGGAACCAAAAGACCGGGTATTGATAATTGGATTGGCCGGATTGGTATTGACATCCACTACCGGGGCAAAATTAATGTGAGCTCCTATAAGGCGGCATTGCCTGGCCATTTCCAGACCATAATCGTACAACACAAAAGTATCTCTGAGAGCCCCCAGCATAGTATTTTTGGGGAAAGAGGGCGTTCCGTCCAGACGCATAGCCAGACCCCATTCGGCATCCATGGAAATCAACAGAGGCAACTTTGCCAGAGACTGAGCCCGATTGGTAGCCATCACTTGTTTGACAAGCTGGCCTTTGTCAAATAAAAGCCCTCCTACTCCCGTTACTTGAACCAGTTCTTCGATTTTTTTCTCCCATGCTCCGTTGTTGGCACTGACTATTGGCATTAACAACTGAGCTACTTTGGCTTCGGGACTCAGGCTTTGCATCAGCGAATCAGCCCAGGTTACGGCTTTTTGGTATTGTTCCTTGTCCCTGAGCAAATAGGGCGTGGTGGACGATTCCAGGCTAAATAGACCTAAAAGCAATAAAATCAACACCAAAAACCATCCTTTAGTCATATATTTTCTTCGTTATTAGCCGGCCTTGCTCTAAGTTTATAAAGCCTGCCTGATTGCGCTGCGAATATACGTTTTTTCAGGCTCTCTTCTGCTTGTTTTTTCCAATTTTACAGCTAAAAAACTTATTTTAAACCGGCCCTTATTAAAATAATGACGTACTTTTGCAAAAACACTATTCTCAATGAGAAAATACCTTAGTGGTTGTTTTTTGGGTCTTTTTTTACTGGGTGTTTTACCTCTGTTTTCCCAGAATATTGCCACAGCAAACAAGAACAACGAGAAATCCAGGCTGTTGAGCAAAACAGGCTTGTTTTTTTCACTGAGTCTGCAAAACGATCTCTGGCAGCAGCCACAAAATGCCCAGCCTTTTTTCGAAGGGCTGCATGATTGCCGGAGCTTTAGCTTTGGCATCTTTCAAAACCTGAGACTGATAAAAACCCTGTATTATCAGCCAGAACTCTCCTATGCTGTCTACAACGGCCCTGAAGAACAGCGCCTGACTGTAATTTCACTGGTGCCTCTGCAAGTACAGCTGGGTTATCATTTGGGCTGGGTACGCCCCTTTGTTTCCGGGGCTTGTTTTGGCAATCTGGTCATTACAGCCCGACAAGCCGACGGCAGCCAGCTAGTGATGAACGGCCTGGCGCAACGCAGCGCCTGGGGCTTTTATTACGGAGGCGGTCTGGATATTATAAGTGCAGTTCAACTAAATTTTAAGTTGTTGCATTGGATGGAACAATTTGACAACCTGCGGCCCGGTCCTTTGAGGGAATACCAGCTGGGATTGGCCTTTATTTTTTAATAACAGCTAAAATTTGCATTTTTGCATTTCTAATTGAATTCTATTGTTATGAATTACGGATTTGTCAAAGTGGGGGCAGCACTACCCGTAGTCCGGGTTGGAGACAGCCTGTTCAATGCAGAGGCCATTATAGAGCTGATGCAAGAGGCCGAAAAAGAACAGCTTGACCTGGTCTGTTTTCCTGAATTAGCTGTTACGGGCTATACCTGCGGAGATCTTTTTTTTCAGCAGAACCTGCTCGATTGTGCAGAACAGGCATTGAGCAAAATAGCCGAAGCCAGTTCAGGCCTGCAAGTACTGATTTTTGTGGGCTGTCCGCTGCGTTTAAACAACAAACTATACAATACTGCTGTTTGTATCCAACAGGGCAAAATACTGGCCGCCATACCCAAAACCTATCTGCCCAATAAACACGAATTTTACGAAAAGCGTTGGTTTTCACCTGCCGGAGAATATTTGCACGACAACTTGGAATTAATGGGTCAGCAAGTTCCCTTTGGCAGCAACATATTGTTCTGTTCGGGTAAACTGAAAGTTGGCGCAGAAATCTGCGAAGATCTGTGGGCTCCCATTCCCAAAAGCAGCGATCATTGCCTGGCCGGAGCCAACCTCATAGTGAATCTGTCGGCCAGCAACGAACTGAGCGGCAAAAATCGTTATCTGAGGCAATTGCTTTCACAGCAATCGGCCCGTTGCCTCTCGGGCTATGTTTACGCTTCCTGCGGTTGGGGAGAATCCAGTACCGATCTTGTATTTGCAGGCAACGGCTACGTACTGGAAAACGGAGTCTTTTTGGCTGAGAGCAAACGCTTTCACATGGACAAACAGTTGGTCACTGCCGAAATTGACATTGAGCGTCTGCTCTCGGATCGATTGGCAAACGATTGTTTTGTTGAGGAACCCCTGCCTTACATTAAACTGGATTTCAATTTAGCACAAAACAAAGAACTCAAACTATCCCGCACCATCAATCCCCATCCTTTTGTGCCCACAGCCGAAAATATGGCCGAAAGCTGCGAAGAAATCTTTTCCATACAGCTTGCCGGCCTGGCCAAACGCCTGCATCAAACAACTATTTCCAAACTCGTGCTGGGCATTTCCGGAGGCCTTGATTCTACCCTGGCTCTGATGGTGGCCGTAAAAACCATGGACAAACTGGGGCTGGACAGGAAAAACATCGTTGGCATTACAATGCCCGGTTTCGGCACCAGTCAACGCACTTACAAAAATGCTATCGGTCTGATGAAAGCTCTGGGTGTCAGCATGAAAGAAATTGATATCAAAGCTGCCTGCACACAGCATTTCAAAGACATTTCACACGATGCTTCCATCCACGATGCCACCTTCGAAAACACTCAGGCCCGCGAACGAACGCAAATTCTGATGGACTACGCCAACAAAATTCAAGCCCTGGTAGTTGGCACCGGCGATCTTTCGGAACTGGCTTTGGGCTGGGCCACCTACAACGGAGACCATATGTCGATGTACGGAGTCAATGCAGGCGTCCCCAAAACCCTGGTACGTTATCTGCTGCAATGGGTAGCAGACCAAACTGCCGACCAGAAAAGCAAAGATACCTTGCTGGATATAATCGATACCCCTGTAAGCCCTGAACTGCTGCCCTTGAACTCCGAAGGCAAGATCAGTCAAAAAACCGAAGAACTTGTAGGCCCCTACGAGCTCCACGATTTTTTCCTTTTTTATTTGCTTCGCTACGGTTTTAAGCCTTCAAAAATCTTATATCTGGCTGGTCTGGCTTTCGAAAACAAGTATGAACCCAGCTTTATTCACCAATGGCTCAAGGTGTTTATTGAACGTTTCTTTAAACAACAATTCAAACGCTCCTGCCTGCCAGACGGGCCCAAAGTCGGTTCAGTCAATCTTTCGCCCCGGGGCGACTGGCGTATGCCCAGCGATGCCGAATGTCGCATTTGGCTTCAGGATTTAGATGAATGATTTTTTTTGCTCCCTTCGTTGCGTAACTCAATAAATTTTCTTTTCTTTGCAGCCGTTTTGCGTAACCGCTGTCGAGTATAGTGAGGCTCGGGAATGTTGCGTCATTTCTAATGACTAAA
>JAAZGQ010000071.1 GCA_012511135.1 Bacteroidales bacterium
CGAAATTAATATTGTCAATATTCTTTCTCCAATTGTTTTCGGTAGTGTAATACATACCAAAATTAGTACTTAAGTCGTTGGTCCACGATACTTTGTCCTTGACGTAATTCAAAGAGGCGTTCAAATACACGTTGCCGGCAACTGAATTTTCACCACCTTCACTCCAATTCGTAAAAGAAGTCTGCGAAAAATTCAAGCCGGTGATACCCTGATACGTCCAGGGGCCTTTGACCTCTTCGGCATTTTCCTGTGCTAACAAAGCTATTGAGAACAAGCTTGCTATAAAAAGTAATTTGATTTTCATAAAGCAGTTTTGATTAATAAGTGAATAATTATGCCCTTACAAAGGCTGCAAATGTAAGCAAAATAAAGCTATTAAAAAAAAACGTTTTTTTTTCTTCATTTTACAAAGATGATTAACTTTGCAGCCGACTGGTGATGCCTGTTCTTTCGGAACCGGCGTAAAAGGGAATCCGGTGCAAATCCGGAACAGTGCCCGCTGCTGTAAGATTCTTTCAAGGCTTTGTTTTTTCAAACCACTGTCTGTTAAAGATGGGAAGGTGACAAAGTGAATCAAGTCAGAAAACCTGCCGGTTGGTATTTTCAAAGCTTTCGGGAGCAAGAGCTGAAAAAGATTTCCCCAAGGATCCCTTTTTCTTCTTAACACTCGATCAGCACGCGGTGTCATCGTGTTTTTGAAAACATTGTGCATGCAGGGCAAACACAATCAAACATTTCGGCTTCCAGAAACGATGAAGGGTTTCCGCGTTTCTTGAAGTTATTATGGCGGGAACCCAAAATTTTTAAAGAATATGCACAAAAAAAACTTTTTCAGGTCTATGACCTTGGGCCTGCTTATGATTGGAATGTTGGCCTGTGAACCAGTAGTGAATGTACACGAAGAAGAAATCTGTATTAATTTTGAAGAGCCCGTGGTTGAAGAATTTCAAAACAACCAGGCTTATGTCTCTGACAATTTGGTCTTCAACAACAGTTATACCCTTTCGGAATACGAATGGGAAGGTGTAACTTACAGTTCTGAAACCTGGTACGGTTTTTCACTCAGTGCTATGTGCGATTCTGTAAGCTCGGGTTTTGGCAATCAATACAGCTGCAGTGCCGGCAAAGCCGCCGGAGGCAGACAATTCGGCCTTTTTTATTACAGCGCTTACGATGCCGATTCCTCCTGTTTTATTCAATTCGAACAAGAGCAGGAACATGTAATAAAAAGCATGCAAATTACTAATACTACTTATGCATATCTGTCTATGAGAGATGGCGATGCCTTTGCAAAGAAATTCGAAGAGGGTGATTATCTGCGAATTATATTTAAAGCCTACAAGGCCAATGGAGATTACATCGCCCAAAAAGTCTTTTATCTGGCCGATTTCAGAGAGAACAAAAAGATTTTATTGAATTCCTGGCAATTTGTGGATCTGAGTTCCCTGGGCAAATTAAACAAACTCAGCCTGCATTTTGAATCGAGTGACACCGGCATATATGGTATTAATACCCCAACTTACGTTTGTATCGATGAGTTGATTTACATTAAA
>JAAZGQ010000517.1 GCA_012511135.1 Bacteroidales bacterium
AGGCCGAAAATGCAGGTATTGTAATTCAGGGTTTTGCAACTAAAAAAGTCAGTGACATTTATTTGAGCAAGGTCAACATAGAGAAAGCTGCCGTAGGCTTGTTTATGGAACATGCCGAAAACATCGTGCTGGACAACGTCATTTCCGGAGGCAGGGTGGGAGCTCCCTCTACAGCAAAAACAGGAGATATTGAACGAATCAGGCAACAATAATGCTTTTTTAAGCAAATAAACTATCTTTGTTGCTAAATCTAAGTTGATCATCATGATTATCGAGAGCAGAGCCTATGCGCGTGCCGGTTTGCTTGGAAATCCCTCGGACGGCTTTTTCGGTAAAACCATATCCATTATTGTACGTAATTTCGGCGCCAGCGTGTTGCTGTATGAATCACCTGAGCTGGTCGTGGAAGAAGACGAAGAAGACCGTTTTCGCAATCTGCGGCATATGACTGAAACCATCAATAGAACAGGATATTACGGTGGTAAACGTCTGGTCAAGGCAGCCATAAAAAAATTCAGTGAATACTGTGACCAGAAAGGCCTGCGGCTGCCCGCCCGCAATTTTACCCTGCGCTTTGGTACAACCATTCCCCGTCAGGTGGGGCTTTCGAGCTCCAGTGCCATCATCACGGCCACTTTCAAGGCCTTGATGAAATTTTACGAGTTAGAGATCCCGCTGGAGATTTTGCCGACCTGGGTGCTCAAGGCTGAATCCGAAGAATTGTCCATTACGGCTGGTTTGCAGGACAGAGTCATACAGGCTTACGAAGGCTGTGTTTACATGGATTTTGAGCGGGATTATGTGCAAAAACAGGGGCGTGGCCGTTACGAAAGCCTTGATCCGGTCTTGCTGCCCAAGTTTTACATTGCCTACAAAACTCAGTTGAGCAAAGTCTCGGGAGCGGTACACAATCCCAACAAAGAAAAATTCGAAGCCGGTGATTCCCTGGTTTGCGATACTCTGGCCCAAATTACCGAGCTGGCCGAAAAAGGCCGTACTGCCATTCTGAACAAGGATTACGATACACTCGACAAGCTCATCAACCTGAATTTTGACTTACGCCGCAAAATTTACCAAATCAGTCCCAATCAACTGGAGCTGGTCGAAGCAGCTCGCTCCTGCGGGCTTTCGGCCAAATTTGCCGGTTCGGGCGGAACCATCATCGGCATGTATCGGGACGAAGAATCCCTGCATCGCCTCTTTGTTAAAATGAAGAGCCTGAATGCCAGGGTAATAAAACCGTACATTATGTAAAATGATTCAGGTTGGACTCAACTATGTCGGATAGCTAAACCAGACTGAATTGGATTCAACCAAACCAAATCAAATCAAACCAAACCAAACCAAACCAAACCAAACCAAACCAGAATCAACTACAACGCAAAGAATAGTACAACCATGATACGAAAAGCAGTAATCCCGGCAGCAGGGCTGGGCACCCGTTTTTTACCTGCCACCAAGGCGCAGCCCAAAGAAATGCTGCCTATTATCGATATCCCCACCATACAATACGTGGTGCAGGAATGTGTGGAATCGGGCATAGAAGATATCCTGATTATCACCGGCAAGGGCAAGCGTTCCATCGAAGACCACTTTGACCGTAACAT
>JAAZGQ010000518.1 GCA_012511135.1 Bacteroidales bacterium
AGGCCGAAAATGCAGGTATTGTAATTCAGGGTTTTGCAACTAAAAAAGTCAGTGACATTTATTTGAGCAAGGTCAACATAGAGAAAGCTGCCGTAGGCTTGTTTATGGAACATGCCGAAAACATCGTTTTTGACAATGTAATTTCCGGAGGCAGGGTGGGAGCTCCCTCAACCGCAAAAACAGGCGATATTGAACGAATCAGGCAACAATAATGCTTTTTTGAGTAAATAAACTATCTTTGTTGCGTAATCAAAGCTGATCACCATGATTATCGAGAGCAGAGCCTATGCGCGTGCCGGTTTGCTGGGAAACCCCTCGGACGGATTTTTTGGCAAAACCATTTCCATTATTGTCCGTAATTTCGGTGCCAGCGTACTGCTGTATGAATCGCCCGAGCTGGTCGTGGAAGAGGACGAAGAAGACCGTTTCCGCAATCTGCGGCACATGACCGAAACCATCAAGAGAACAGGTTATTACGGAGGTAAACGTCTGGTAAAGGCGGCCATAAAAAAATTCAGCGAATACTGTGATCAGGAAAGAATACAATTGCCCGCCCGCAATTTTACCCTGCGCTTTGGTACCACTATTCCCCGTCAGGTGGGGCTTTCGGGTTCCAGCGCTATCATCACGGCCACTTTCAAGGCCCTGATGAAGTTTTACGAGGTAGAGATCCCGCTGGAAATTTTGCCGACCTGGGTGCTTAAGGCTGAGTCCGAAGAATTGTCCATTACGGCAGGTTTGCAGGACAGAGTAGTACAGGCTTACGAAGGCTGTGTTTATATGGATTTTGAACGGGAATATATGCACAAGCATGGACGTGGCCGTTACGAAAGCCTCGATCCGGCCTTGCTTCCCAAGTTTTACATTGCCTACAAAACTCAGTTGAGCAAAGTCTCGGGTGCCGTGCACAATCCCATCAAGGAAAAGTTCGAAGCCGGTGATTCTTTGGTTTGCGATACCCTGGCCCAGATTGCCGACGTGGCAGAACAAGGTCGCACTGCCATCCTGAACAGGGATTACGATACACTAGACAAGCTCATTAACCTGAATTTTGACTTACGCCGCAAAATATACCAAATCAGTCCCAATCAACTGGAGTTGGTCGAAGCAGCTCGTTCCTGCGGGCTTTCGGCCAAGTTTGCCGGTTCGGGCGGAACCATCATCGGTATGTATCGGGACGAAGAATCCCTGCATCGCCTCTTTGTCAAAATGAAGAGTCTCAATGCCAGGGTAATAAAACCGTACATTATGTAAAATGATTCAGGTTGGACGCAACTATGTCGGATAGCTAAACCAGACTGAATTGGATTCAACCAAACAAAATCAAACCAGAATCAACTACAACCCAAAGAATAGTACAACCATGATACGAAAAGCAGTAATCCCGGCAGCAGGGCTGGGCACCCGTTTTTTACCTGCCACCAAGGCGCAGCCCAAAGAAATGTTGCCTATTATCGATATCCCCACCATACAATACGTGGTGCAGGAATGTGTGGAATCGGGCATAGAAGATATCCTGATTATCACCGGCAAGGGCAAGCGTTCCATCGAAGACCACTTTGACCGTAACAT
>JAAZGQ010000519.1 GCA_012511135.1 Bacteroidales bacterium
CTTCTACTTTTTCGAGTAAACCGGCTGCTGCTAAGTCTTTTTCTATTTTGGTTCTTACCTCAAAGCGATCCATGCCGGCATACATGGCTCCGTGTTCGTTCAGAGTTCCGTCGTTGTTGAAGATATTGATGGATTCCAGCCGGTATCTTTCGCCCAGCATATAATCGTTTACGTCGTGTGCGGGGGTTACCTTGAGACAGCCGGTACCGAATTCAATGTCGACGTAGTTGTCTTCAATAATGGGGACAGGACGCTCGATAAGTGGAACCAGCACTTTTTTGCCCCTGAGCCAGGCTTTGCTTTCGTCGTTTGGATTGATACAGACGGCAGTATCACCCAGTATGGTTTCGGGCCTGGTGGTGGCAATCGTGGCGTAGCCTTCTTCGCCCAGCACTTGATAGCGCAGATAATACAGTTTGGATTGTACTTCTTTATAAATAACTTCTTCGTCCGATAAGGCAGTTTGAGCTTTGGGATCCCAGTTAATCATACGAACACCCCTGTAAATAAGTCCTTTTTCGAACAAATCCATGAAGACTTTAATGACGCTTTCGGAACGGGCCTGGTCCATGGTAAAACAGGTGCGGTCCCAGTCGCAGGAGGCTCCCAGTTTTTTGAGTTGTTCGAGTATGATGCCTCCGTGTTTATGAGTCCATTCCCAGGCATGCTCCAGGAAAGCTTCACGACCGATATCGGTTTTTTTGATGCCTTCGTTCCGGAGTTTCTCTACAATCTTGGCTTCGGTGGCGATGGAAGCATGGTCGGTTCCCGGTACCCAACAGGCATTTTTCCCCAACATTCTGGCCCTGCGAACAAGAATATCCTGGATGGTATTGTTTAGTATATGTCCCATGTGTAGTACACCCGTCACATTGGGAGGAGGAATGACAATAGTATAGGCTTCGCGTTCATCAGGGACCGAATGGAAGAGCTTGTGTTCCAGCCAATATTGATACCATTTATTTTCTACCTCAGCAGGATTGTACTTTGATGGGAGTTCCATAATTGTCAGAAATCTTGTTTGGTTAAATGTCCGGGTCTGGTATAGGATACTCAGGCACAGTACTGATTTTAAGGCTGCAAAGGTAGGACTTTTTTTCTATGCAGAAGCATTTTGTTGTTCTTTTAGCCAGCTGTTTTCCTGGACATCATTTGTTAATATTGCATAACTTCTTGCTTTAGAACTTCAACAAATTGTACATTTGCCTGATAATAATTCAACTTGACTTTATGAAAATGGCTCATCTGAAGTATTATAGAGGAATTTTTGCTGTTGCTTTTTTGCTAATTTTTACAGCCTGCGCTGATGTGGGTGGATACACTATTGATGTACAAGGCCCTGGTCTTGAATTTGAGCTGGCCGTTTTTAATGCAGAGACTCAGCAAAACACCATGGATTTAATGGCTTATGAGGATCTTCGACACACAGAAGACGCCTTTGGAGACTACAGGCCTATTGCAAAAAGTGATTCCATCAAGGCCATGGATATTGAGGCCTTTCTGTCTGAAGTGGGACAAACCTATAATTCTGTTGTAGAAAAAGCAGAATTGAAAAATTCCAGAATGCGTTTATCTCAGGATACGGTAGATTTTAGTGGTGTGAATTCTTTTTTGATCAAAGTGCGCAAATTTGGCCAAAAGGAGTTTATTC
>JAAZGQ010000005.1 GCA_012511135.1 Bacteroidales bacterium
GGTAAAGATTATTTCCTGATGGAATACAAGGCTGATTCCAACCGTTTTGACTCGCTGAGCCTGGTAAGCAGCCTCAGACCCAAGGCCGGGCCCTATTTGTTCTCGGTCAGCCCTGAAAGGCAGCAACAAGCTTTTGTTTTTGTATTCGATACCAAAAGTTCCTACCAGCAAGGCAATAACGATTACAGCTTTGCCGGAAACACCGGTTTCAGAACCATACAAATTCCAGCGGCCGGTATTTATTTACTGGAAGATCATTTGAATTTTGTGCTGCAGGAAAATCAGCAACAACTTTCGCTGCCCGCCTTTAATGCCTACTTTGCTGTTAACGGAGAGGAACTACCCGATTCACTGGCCATTTACAACATGAATCCAGCCGATGACACCCTTGCCCTGGACAAGATCTCCGGACACAAGCCCTTACTGCTGAGCAGGCCGGGTATATTGATCATTTATGACATTGAACCCGGAGAAGATTTTGCCCTGTACAACATAGACGGCAGGCTGGTTTTCGAAGATAAGACTATAAACAATCCCACTTATGTTTCCCTGAAGCAGGGTCTCTATCTGTTCAGGTATAAAGAGCGTTTTGATAAAATTCTAATTCCATAATAACTCATAAACAGATAACTATGAAAAAAAGAATCACAACTGCACTTATGCTCACCGCTGTCGCTCTGGCAGCAATGGCTCAGAAAAACGAATGGCAGGATCCCGGTATAAATGCCGTGAACAGGGCTGAGATGCACAGCAATTACTTTGCATATGAATCACAAGAAGCTGCTCTGGAAAATTGCAGGGAAAGTTCAAGTAATTTCTTAAGCCTCAATGGTATGTGGAAATTCAACTGGGTCAAAGATGCCGACAAGCGTCCTCTGGACTTTTTTCGTAGCGATTTCAACGACCAAAACTGGGCTCATTTGCCGGTGCCGGGTCTCTGGGAAATGAATGGCTATGGAGATCCAATCTATGTCAATACCGGTTGGGCCTGGCGTAACCAGTTTAGAAGCGATCCTCCCTCCATTCCCGTCGAAAATAATCACGTGGGCTCCTACCGCAGGGAAATCACTATTCCTGACAACTGGAAAGGCAAAGAAATTTTTGCTCATTTTGGTTCCGTTACATCCAACATTTACCTTTGGGTTAACGGTAAATTCGTTGGTTACAGCGAAGACAGCAAACTGGAAGCTGAATTCAACCTGAGTAAATACCTGCAACCGGGCAAAAATCTGATTGCTTTTCAGGTGTTTCGCTGGTGCGACGGTACTTATCTCGAAGACCAGGACTTTTTTCGCCTGAGTGGTGTAGCTCGTGATTGTTATTTATATGCCCGTCCTTCGAATTACATTCAGGATATCAGAATCACTCCCGATCTGGATGCTCAATACAAAGACGGCAGCCTGAAAATCGACATCAGCATGAAGGGCAAAGGAGAACTGGAATTGGTTCTATTGGATAATAACAACCAAACCGTGGCCGGCGCACAACAAAAAGCAAGCGGCAATTTCAGCCTGACGATGAATCTGAGCAAGCCCGAAAAATGGTCGGCAGAATGCCCCAATCTCTATACCCTGGTGGCCAGCCTCAAAAAAGGCGGTCAGGTACTTGAAGCCATTCCTGTCAAAGTCGGTTTCCGCAAAATCGAACTCAAAGGCGACCAGGTGCTGGTCAACGGACAGGCAGTCTTGTTTAAAGGAGTCAACCGACACGAAATGGATCCCGACTACGGCTATTATATTTCTCCCGAACGCATGATCCAGGATATTCGTTTGATGAAGGAACACAACGTGAATGCCGTACGTACTTGTCACTATCCCGACAACAACCTTTGGTACGAAC
>JAAZGQ010000520.1 GCA_012511135.1 Bacteroidales bacterium
AACCCTCGGCCCACAAGGCTCCCTGGAACAGACCTTGTCAGGAAAAATTCAGGTAGCCGCTGAACACCGATTTGGCAGTGAGGCCTTTGATGGGGTTGATTTGCAGATAGGTGGTGGGATTCACACCCAGAGAAATCTCGTTGTTTTCGTATTGATCTTCTGCCATATCAGCCAGGGGGCTCAACTGGGGATCATCGGGCAGAGGAAAAGGATTGATGCTGCCGTCTGCATTGTAAGGGGTCCCCATGGGCAATAAACTCAGTACGCGGGTAAAGTACTGGCCTTTTCTTTCGTTTTGGTCTATAAAGGCACCGTTGATATTGAGCCCGGCTTTTAACCATTCTCTGGCCTGGTGCTCAACGTTGGCCCGAAACGAATACCTGGTGATATCATCGTCATTGAGGATACCTTCTTCGTTGTAATAGTTGAGCGAAAAATAACCAATCGTGTTTTCGTTGCCTCCCGACATGGAAACTGAATGGTTTTGCAAAACCCCGTTTCTCGTGCCCAGTTCAAACCAATCTACCCATTGATTGTTTTGGATGGCATCCCATTCGGCATTCGAGAACAATTTAGAATCGGGATCGCCTTCAACATAGGCTCCGGTCGTTAAGTTGGCCTGACGTCTCAATTCAATGTAATCTTCGCCGGTACGGACAGGAGGAAATTGAAGAAAGCCGTTGACACCGTAATAAGAATCAACATTGACGGTTGTTTTGCCTTTTTGGCCTTTTTTGGTGGTTACGATAATAACCCCGTTGGCTCCGGCCGAACCATAAATGGCTGTGGAGGAAGCATCTTTCAGGATTTCAATCGATTCTACATCGTTGGGGTTGATGTCTTCGTAGTTACCAATCACTCCGTCAATGATAAACAAAGGAGTATTGCTGCCACTGATGGATCTCCTACCACGCAGCGTCATATTGACACCTGAAGTGGCTCTTCCCGAAGTACGGACAATGTCCAAACCGGCAACTCTTCCCTGCAGAGCCTGCATCATGTTGCCCGTGGGAACCTGTGTGATTTCGGCGCTTTTGATCGATTGAACGGCTCCGGTAAGATCGCGTTTCTTGACGGTGCCATAACCGATGGCCACGACTTCTTCCAGATTCACAGCATCTTCTTGCATCACCACGTCAATGCGGGTTTTGTTTCCCACCTTGATTTCCTCTTTAATCATACCGATAAAAGAAAAAACCAAGGTTGAATTTTTATCGACATCTGTCAAAACATAATTTCCGTCGGCATCGGAGACAGAAAAATTGTTAGTTCCGTCTTCGACCACAGTAACTCCGGGCAAAGCTTCTCCAGATTGATCGATAATGCGTCCTTCTATTTTCACTTGTGCAAGCAAAGAAAACGAAAGCGCAAAACTACTCACTAAAAGTAAAATTAATTTTCTCATACCTTCATGGTTTAAGTTAAGAATTGATTAAGGTTAGTTCGTTGTTTCACTTTTAACAGCTAAACAGATACAAATATAATCGGGTTTTAAACGATTTAGCCTTATTTATTGCAAAGGTATGTTATATTTATACAAATCGTATTCTTACTATTGAATTTCAATAGCTTGATTGTTCCCCCTTTGGTGTTTTTTTGTTTTCGAGTCCTTTTTTTAGGATTGATCTTCTTTTGAACTCAAACACGGGCAGCGCTGATTGTTAATTAAGTTAATGAGCTCAAAGGCTTTTGCAGATGTGGTTTTGTGAGAAGGAAGCCTTTGGCGTTTAGTTTCCTTAGTTTTTGTTTGCACTAAGATTTGGTCGTTTTTCTTTACCTTAGTCCCCCATAAAACTCCCCTGCAATATGAACGCCATCGTCCCGGGCTCCTGTATGTGGAATTTGTGGCACGGCTGCCGCAAGCTGAGTGCGGGTTGTGCGCATTGCTATGTGTACAGGGGCGATGCACGGAGGGGCCTGGACAGTAGCCGGGTGTATCAAACCAAAAATTTCGATTTGCCTTTGCGCAAAAAGCGCGACGGCAGTTGGAAGATTCCGCCGGGCAGTATGGTGTATACCTGCTTTACTTCCGACTTTTTTCTGGAGGAGGCCGACGCCTGGCGCCGGGAGGCCTGGGAAATGATCAGGCTGCGCGGCGATTTGCGCTTTATGATCATCACCAAACGCATCGACCGCCTGCAGGTAAACCTGCCCGAAGATTGGGGCCAGGGCTGGGAACATGTCAGTATAGGCTGTACGGTCGAAAACCAGGAGATGGCCGACCACAGGCTGCCCCTGTTCAAAGCCGCTCCCATCAGGCACAAAATCATTATTTGTGAACCTTTGCTGGGGCCCGTCAATCTGCAATCCTTCGACCCGGGCAGCTGGGCCGAACAAGTGGTGGCCGGGGGCGAATCGGGCTCAGAGGCCAGAGTCTGCCATTACGACTGGGTGCTCGATTTGCGCCGTTGCTGCCTGGAAGCCAACATTTCCTTTTGGTTCAAACAAACCGGCAGCTGCTTCCAAAAAGACGGCAAAACCTACACCATAAAACGCGCCCTGCAACACTC
>JAAZGQ010000521.1 GCA_012511135.1 Bacteroidales bacterium
ATCCGGGATAAAATACGTGGTCGCTCCAAACAGTTTGTTGCACATAGATGCTGTTTGCATATAAACTCCCGTTAATCTTTTGATTCCCTGTAAATACGTTAGTGCCTCGTGTCGCAATTTCAAACCAAGGAGAAGAAACGGGGGAAACCAAGTCACTTACAGCAATTTTTCTGAAAAACAGCCGGCTATTTTGAGCAAAACCTGCGGCTATTTGAAGTTGGTAATTATTGCCTGTAGTGGAATGTCTTAAAACAAATAGATGTTGCATACCCATTCCCGATTTGTTGTGAATAAGCTTTCAGTAGAGTGAAACTTGCAAATAAAAGAAAAATAAAGATTCTGAATTGTGTTTTTTCATAGGTTTATAATTTAAGATTAATTAACGCGAAATTATCTGTAAATATTAAATAATACAAATTAACGATGTTAAGAAAACACAATTAATAAGACATCGTTTGAATATACAAAAAGCAATACAGCCCGCAGCCTAATTACTTGCCCGAAAATAATACTACCTTTGTTCATCAAACAAGTAGTATGGATTCGCTTTCTAAACTTACAGTATATAGTCCTCAGGAGCAGGATATTGAATTGCCTTTGGCGGAGGCTGTCAGGGCGGGTTTTCCTTCGCCGGCCGAGGATTTTCCCGATCAAAGCCTTAATATTACGGCGGAACTGGTCAAGAATCCGGCTTCCACTTTTTACGCCCGGGTTTCGGGTACCAGCATGACCGACGAAGGCATTGACGACGGCGATCTGCTGGTGGTGGACAAATCGGTGGAGCCCTATCAGGGTTGCATTGCCATCTGTTTTGTTGACGGAGAATTTACCCTGAAAAAGGTAGAAATCCATTCCGACTACGTGCTGCTGGTGCCGGCGAATAAAGAGTTTTCTCCCATCAAAGTCACCGAAGACAATACTTTTGTGATATGGGGAGTTGTGCGTTATGTGATAAAAAAACGCTGATATGTATGCTCTGGCCGATTGCAACAACTTTTTCGTGAGTTGCGAGCGGGTGTTCAATCCCGGTTTGAACGGCCGCCCGGTAATTGTCTTGTCCAACAACGACGGTTGTGCCGTGTCGCGCAGCAACGAGGCCAAAAAGCTGGGCGTAAAAATGGGTGTACCGGTATTTCAGATCAGAGAGCTGGTGCAAAAACACCAGATAGCCGTTTTTTCGTCCAATTTTGTTCTTTACGGCGATATGTCCAGGCGGGTGCAGGAAACCTTGCGCGCTTATGCACCGGCCATAGAGCTCTATTCTATCGATGAGGCTTTTCTTGATTTTAGCGGCATGGAACACCAGAATCTGGATGCCCTGGCCAAAGAAATCTCCGGAGCTTGTCTGCGCAATACCGGTATTCCGGTTTCCGTGGGGGTAGCACCTACCAAAACCCTGGCCAAAATTGCTTCAAAGCTGTGCAAACAATACCCGAAACTCAGGGGAGGATGTTATTTACATAAACCGGCCGATATCGAAAAAGTGCTCAAAAAATACCCAATAGACGATGTCTGGGGCATTGGCCGGCAATATACCAAAAAGCTCAAGGCGCTGGGAATAAATACGGCTTATGAGTTTACGCAACTTTCTGCCCTGAGGGTGCAAATAATGATGGGACTAACGGGCATCAGAACCTGGAAAGAACTCCGGGTCGAAGCCTGTATCGAAGTTATGCAGGCCAGCCCGCCCAAACAACAAATTTGTGTCTCACGCAGTTTCTCCAAAGAAATTTCGGATATAAAAGAACTGGCACTTCAGGTATCGATGTTTTGCGCCATGGCCTGCGAAAAATTGCGCAAACAAGACAGCCATTGTTACCAGGCGCTGGTTTTTATTATGACCAACCCCCACAAAGAAGAGTCGCCCCGGCATTTCGAAAGCACGCTGGTCACTTTTCAGGTAGCCACTTCCAGCACTTTGGAGATCAACCGGGCAGTTCTGCAGGCCCTGCAGCGCATATTCAAACCGTCCTTTGCCTACAAAAAAGCCGGCGTCATTTTGTCGGAAATTGTGCCCGACAGCGCTGTTCAGGGTTCCCTGTTTGACCAGCTGGACAGGGCAAAGCATCAACGTCTGATGAAAGTAGTGGACAAGATCAACAAAAAAAACGGATACAGCAGCGTAGCCGTGGCTACCCAAAGCCTCGAAGGCATCAAGATGAACCGCCAGCATTTGTCGCCTCAGTACACCACCAAATGGAGCGACATTATCAAGGTAAAGACCTGAAAATGGGATTTCTTTAAAGAAAATGGTCCTGAAATTTTGGAATAGCAGCAAAGGAAAGTACATTTACAGCCAAACCATAATCTAATAGAGGAAAAACTAAATACCAAGGCCATGATGATACAAAGAAATTTCGATTTACTCGAAAGATACCGTGAATTGTTTCCTGACAAGGACGATGCTTTGTGTTTTAAGCACAAAGGGGTATGGAAAAAATTCAGTACCCGGGACTACATTCTCAATGCCGGTCGTATAGCTTGCGGCTTACTTGAAATGGCTTACGGCAAAGGAGATAAAATTGTGACCGTGTCGGGCAATCGCCCCGAATGGAATATGATCGACCTGGGCATGGCTATGGCAGGCGTTGTACATGTGCCGGTATTCACCTCACTTAATACAGAGGATTACGGTTATATACTGGAACACAGCGATGCCCGCTGTGTGATAG
>JAAZGQ010000522.1 GCA_012511135.1 Bacteroidales bacterium
AAATTTCAATTCAAAAAATAGCATTATCTTTGCAGCTTTCTATATCTCTTAGCCCTGCCTATGGAATCTGTAAGCCTTATTCAATGGAGTCTGGACAATCTGAATTATTGGACCATAACACTTCTGATGACAATAGAAAGTTCGTTCGTTCCTTTTCCTTCAGAAGTAGTGGTGCCCCCTGCCGCCTATAAGGCTGCCGCCGGAGAGCTCAATATTTATCTGGTGATTTTGTTCTCCACCCTGGGAGCCTGCCTGGGAGCCATCATCAACTATTCTTTGGCACTGTGGATTGGCCGCCCCCTAGTGTACAAGTTTGCTGCAAGCCGCCTGGGGCATTTGCTTCTGTTGAGTGAAGCTAAAGTAGAAAATGCCGAAAAGTATTTTGTAAAACACGGAAAAATTTCAACTCTGATCGGACGACTGATTCCTGCCGTAAGACAGCTGATTTCCATTCCGGCCGGCCTGGCAAGAATGAAACTTGGCACTTTTATGCTCTTCACAGCCCTGGGAGCCGGACTGTGGAATGCGATCCTTGCCATCATCGGCTATTCTCTTCATGCCATTGTCCCCAAAGACCAACTTATGGACAAAGTATACGAATACAGCCACGAAATCGGCTATATCTTTATCGGGCTGGGAGTATTGCTGGTTGGCTTCCTTATTTACAAGGCACAAGGACGAAAAGCTTCTAAATAAGCTTCGTCTCTGCTGTCCAAACCTTTGATATATGTTTCATGCCTGCTGATTTCCGATTCGGCATACGTAACATACACTTTGGCCGACGAGCGCAATTCTTCTGCTGTGGCCGCTTCTTTGAGGAGCAACTCTGACATAATAATGTGTCCGGCCATTTCAACCAGCCTGCGGGCACAGAGATCAAGAAAGCTATTTTGCTGAACTCCGGTAACATAGGCGGTCATTTCCTCATATTTAGCGGTCATAATAAGCAGGCGCTGACGTAATGAGGCCAATTCGGGAATAAGCTCTTCCTGTTGATATGCTTTGATTTTTTCCAGATAGGTTCCGGTTGTTACGTGACGTATGGCAGCAATTACCTGCAATTGGGTCGTCCCTTCGTAAATGGAGGTAATACGTGCATCCCGATAATGTCTCTCGCAAGCGTAATCCTTCATGTAGCCCGATCCCCCGTGAATTTGAATAGCGTCGTAAGCGTTCTGGTTGGCAAATTCACTACCCATTCCTTTGGCCAAAGGTGTATAGGCATCGGCCCAACGGGAATAGGTCTTCATTTCTGTTCTTTCTTCGGGGCTAAGGTTACGTTCCCGGGCAATGTCTTCGAGGCATTTGTATACATCAACAAAGCGCGAAGTTTCATATAAGAGACTTCGTATGGCATCGAGTTTAGCCTTCATCAATGCCAGCATTTCAAAAACAGGCGGGAATTCTATGATGGCTTTGTCAAATTGTTTACGTGAACGGGCATAACACAGAGCTTCGCGGTAAGTGGCTTCACACAGGCCCACCGATTGAGCTGCAATCCCCAGTCTGGCTCCGTTCATCAGAGCCATTACGTATTTAATCAAACCCAGTCTGCGGTTGCCGCAAAGCTCAGCTTTGGCGTCTTTGAAAACCAACTCACAGGTAGGTGCTCCTTTGATCCCCATTTTATTTTCGATGCGACGTACAGTCAGCCCTCCGTTGCGTTTGTCGTAAATAAACATAGATAAACCCCGGCCATCTTTGGTTCCTTCTTCGGA
>JAAZGQ010000072.1 GCA_012511135.1 Bacteroidales bacterium
GGATACAGCCCACCAAAACTGGTGGAGATCCGGTTCTGTTTTTCTGCTGGTCATGGCAGGTTTTTTTCTGGGGCATTACTTCAATTTGTCGATTCCACTGATAGCTCTGAGTGGTGCTGCACTGATTTTACTGCTTGGTAAAGCCAAACCTTCGCTGGTAGTTCAAAAAGTCGACTGGGTATTGTTACTGTTCTTTGCTTCCTTGTTTATCGTGGTAGAGGGTATTGAAAAAACCGCTTTGATGCAAAGCTTTCTAAAAACAGAACTGTTTAGTAACAATGCTGCCGGACTGGCCTGGCTGCATGGGATCTCCCTGCTGGCCTCACAAATAGTCAGTAACGTGCCTTTTGCCGTATTGATGTTACCCCTGCTTGAAGCAACTCAAAGCGAAATGCTTTGGCTGGGCCTGGCTTCGGCCTCCACTTTGGCGGGTAATGCAACTATAATAGGCGCAATGGCTAATCTGATTGTCATAGAATCGGCCGATAAATATGGTATTCGTCTTGGATTTATGACCTTCTTCAAAATTGGAATTATTGTTACTCTACTGAGTCTGCTTCTCTCCTTCTTTCTGCTTTATGCAGAGTTTCTCCTGTTTTGATCAGGGTTTTACCCAGACTTTGCTGTATCTTTTGTGATCAGGGTTTTGTACTTACAATCATTCTGGTTTTCTTTGTACTCGTTTTGAATGTGTCTTAGTCCCTTTTTCCAGATTAAAAATGAAGAAGCTCCTTTTGTTGGTGACACATGTTTTGCTGCCAATAAGCTATCTGCTTGCAGAGAATGGCGCTGTGTATCCTGATACCTCTCTGCAAATAAGCCCTGTCACCATCGTGTCCAATAAACCCGCCAATCTGGCTAATGTAAGTCGCATTGGGCTTGAAACTATAGAAAACCGCTACGAAACCTCGGTCTTATCGCTCTTGTCCGAAGAAGTTCCGGGCTTATTTACCACACAACGGGGACTTATGGGCTATGGTGTTGCCGGAGGCGCAGCCGGAACCATCAACATCCGGGGCCTGGGAGGCAGTCCCAGCTCTCAGGTGCTGATGCTGATTGACGGTCAACCTCAATACATGGGGCTCATGGGGCATCCCCTGGCAGATACCTATCTGGCATCAATGGCAGAACAAGTTACTGTCAACCGTGGTCCGGCCTCGGTGCTTTACGGCTCCAATGCCCTGGGTGGAACGATAAACATTAATACGACAACTCCCCGCCAGGGTATACACAACAAGGCACAAGTGATGTATGGCAGCTACAACAGCCTCAACACCCAGTATAGCAACAGCATCCGAAAAAACAAATTCTACTCTTACGCTTCACTGAGTTATGACCGAACCAGCGGACATCGCGAGAATTCGGACTTTGAGCGCTATGCCGGCTTTTTAAAACTGGGTTACGATTTGAATTCCAACTGGAGAATTTCATCCGACCTGAATCTAACCCAATTCGAGGCTGCCAACCCGGGAACTACAGCAAGTCCAATGATAGACAACGATGCCTCGATTTTCAGGGGTATGCTCAATCTGAATCTTGGAAATACATTCCGCAAGAGCTCAGGTACCATGCAGGCCTATCTGAATTTCGGAAAACATTTTATTAACGATGGCTACAGAGCCTTAGTCGTAAACCCGCCGACACATCGATTTAACTCCAAAGACTATTTACTGGGCTTGTCTGCTCATCAGAATTTTAGTTTGTTCGAAGGCAACAGCCTGAGTGCAGGAATAGATCTGCAACATTACGGAGGCCAGGCCTGGAACACGGCAGCCTCTGATGGTCGCCGCCTGGCAGAGCTGGCCGACACCAGCCTCTACAACCTGGCACTCTACCTGACCGGGCGTCAACAAGTGGGGGATTTTGTGTCCGTACACGCCGGATTACGCGCCGACAAAAATCAACTTTTTGGCTTGGAATGGGTACCACAGGCTGGTATTGACTTTATTCTGAACGCCGAAACACAAATCAACGCCTTGTTTAGCAAAGGCTTTCGCAATCCTACCATACGCGAACTTTTTATGTTCGTCCCCAAAAATCCGGATCTGCAACCGGAACGCATTATTAATTATGAACTGGCCTTAGCGCAAAAGCTCTTTGATCAAAAACTCAGAATGGAACTGAACCTGTTTTATATGGGAGGCGACAACAGCATTCAAATAATCTACCAGGCGGACGAGAATCGCATGAAATACGTAAATACCGGAGAAATTGATAACTGGGGCCTGGAATTTTCAGCCAACTATGCTCTAAACCGCCAATTGAGCTTTAGCGGAAACTACAGTTGGCTGCATATGGAAAATCCTGTCACAGGCAGTCCCAGGCATAAACTCTATCTGTCAGCCCTTTACAGGCAAGAATCATGGAGTCTTTCGAGCGGTCTTCAATACATCCACGGACTTTACACGCAAACAGGTGCTACACCCGAAACCGAGAACTTCACACTCTGGAATGTCCGGAGCAGCTACCAGTTGTTAACGTGGATGGAGCTTTTTCTAAAAGCCGAAAACCTGCTCAATCAATCGTACGAGATCAATAAGGGCTTTCCCATGCCCGGTATCACGGTATTCGGGGGCTTCAGACTGAATTTTTAATTCCGGATCTCCGTCTCTGAAATATATACAAAACAGTTATTCAACCATAAAAACAGTAAGGTGTTTTTAGAAGTGTCCAAATGCAAGGCGCTGAGATTGAGGGCAAAGGATCGTACATGAGGTACGTGACTGAGCCCGAATATCGAAAGGAACGCTGTAGTTGGACACTTATAAGACAGCGACTTACCAACAAAATTTTAGTCGGCCGACCCTGTTGAGAGCATCTTTGGTTGTCAGTATATATACTCCTCTTTTTAAAGAAAACAAAGCAGCCTCTCTGACGTTCTGCTGAGTCTTGATCAATTGCCCTTCCAGCGAATGAATCCAATAACTTGTGGGGGCTGCAAAACTCAACACTCCGTTTTGCAAGTAAATACCTCCGGTAAAATCAGGATGGATTAATGCATCCGGCTCTTCGGGAGCCACAGGATTCAACAGGCTGTCCAACAGTGTTACCGTTGTGGTATCGCTTTGTCCGGCAGGCAAGCCCAATTGGCCCTGAGCTCCCAGGGCTCGCACTGTATAGTTTTTTGCTTCGCTGCGGAATACCATGTCTGCATATAATGTGGTATCGCTAAAGCCGATCAAGTCTGAATTCAGAAAGACAGCATAGGCAGCTGCATTTTCTACGGCAGACCAGCTGAGCAGATTATTGCTCAGTTTGAGGTTTTCTACAGCTGCAGGAGTCATGACCAAAGGCAAGGGATTGTAAGCACTTTGACTTTCCATGGTAAAGATTTTATTCAGCCCCAGGTAATCGTAATAATCCTTGTCGCTCAATTGCATACTCCAGTCCGCCCGTCCCGACACATCTGCAAGATCAGTGCCTGCTGCATTCAGGTTTTGGTATTCGGCAAAAGAGCTGCTCAGGTGGTTGTCTCCGCTCCAGCTTGACCAAGCGGCCGGATTGATGTGTTCGCCCAGGCGGCATTGCAAAAATACGGCTCCACTGGTTCTCTGCCAAGGCCTGCCCAGGTACACGGAACCGACTGGAACCCCCTCTTCGGCTTCCAACAGACAATCTTTGAAAATAAAACCATAATACAGGTCTTTTCCGGTAGAAAGTCTTACTGAATGAGTAATATCTTCTGGAGCCGTAATGTAATGTCCTCCCTTTAGACTCTTGATGACACACTGATAGTAGTAGGCAGTGCCTCCGGCGCAAATAAAATCGGTACCGCCTTCAATCTGGCAGTTGTAATAAAAAGAGCGTCTGCCTTTTTTGAGGTATTGAGTATCCTGAAAACCTTTGAAACGACAATTCCTGAAAGTCTGCCGATCACCGACATTATAAACAGCTACCGCCTGAGCCGAAGTATAAGTGTTTTGTACTGTTACATTCTCCATATAAAAATCAGGAGCATTAATGGTCATAGTTGCCGACTGAGGTGTGCCGGCTTTGGTCAGGCTGCTGCTGCCGTAATAATAAATTTCTTTGCCGTTGTAATCGTTCCAGCTTATGATTACGCTGTCGCGGTGCTCGCCCACGATACTTATCACTTTATCCAGAGCAACGGAATGCGAACCGATGTAAACTTTTTCTTCATAGACGCCTTTTTTTACATAAATCAACCGGCGTCCAGCCCCTTCGGGCAAAGCATCAATTGCTGCAGACAAGCTTTCGAAATCACCGGAACCATCCTTTGCCACAATAAAATCATAATAACGATACTCATTGGTATCGAAGGGAATGTCTTCGCCCACCAGGCTATTTAAATATGCTTCCAATACAGTATAACCACTGCTTAGTTTAAGATTACGGTCGTCCGGATTCAAGGGATCCAGTTTATGTTCCAATTCCCAGAGATCGTCCATGCCGTCCTGATCCATATCGATGATAGTATCGTAAGTTTGATATTCCGGATAACCTCCTACATCCGATGGCCGGTCTATGATGCCTTTGCCTGCTCCGATGGTGCTGCCTCCGTAACAGGCAATTCCTTTGCGCACCTCTTCGACAATTCGGCGGTCTACCGTATCACGCGGAAAAGCTCCGGCACCGGCCAACACGCTTTGAAAAGCCTCCTGAGCTGTCTCCGTAGTAACAGCAAAGGGGACTTCGAAGGCTGTGGCGGAAATTATGGAGGATTTTGCAATCCCCTTGGCAATATAGGCAGAAGCATCCAAACCATTGTAGTTGTCTGAATTGCGATTTGTGTTGGCCGATCCTTCCATGTAATTCCCGTTCATATACCATAAGGGGATTTGCCAGGTTTCCTGA
>JAAZGQ010000073.1 GCA_012511135.1 Bacteroidales bacterium
AAAATATAGACCGCTCTACAATGATTAATGTTATTGTAGAATCTTTTCGAGGTGTCATAGCAAAGCTATTTGGCTCAGACGAAAATTATGATGTGATTATCAACCCGGATAGCGGAGACTTTGAAATCTGGCACAATCGCGAAATAGTAGAAGACGACCAGGTAGAGGATCCGAATACTCAAATCAGCCTGACTGAGGCCCGCAAAATTGAAAGCGATTACGAAGTAGGTGAAGAAGTTACCGATCAGGTATATTTCAGTGCCTTTGGGCGTCGTGCCATTTTAAATTTACGACAAACCCTGGCTTCCAAAATTATGGAACTTCAAAAAGAAAGCCTTTACAATCGTTTTATAGAACAAGTTGGCCAATTGGTCAGTGCCGAAGTTTACCAGATCTGGAAAAAAGAAATTTTGCTCATAGACGACGAAAACAATGAATTAATTCTGCCTAAGAGCGAGCAGATCCCCAGTGATTTTTACCGTAAGGGAGAAACCGTGCGTGCTGTCATTGAGCGTGTTGAAAACAAGAATAACAATCCCAAAGCTGTTGATCCCAAAATCATATTATCGAGGACTTCCCCTGTTTTTCTGGAAAGACTTTTTGAATTGGAAGTTCCCGAAATACACGACGGGCTTATTACTATCAAAAGAGTTGCCCGCATCCCGGGAGAAAGAGCAAAAATTGCCGTGGAATCGTACGATGAACGCATAGACCCGGTAGGTGCCTGTGTGGGTGTGAAAGGTTCCAGAATCCATGGCATAGTACGTGAATTGCGTAACGAAAATATTGATGTAATCAATTATACAGCCAATACCAGCCTGTTTATTCAGCGGGCGCTGAGTCCTGCAAAAATTTCCTCAATCAGACTGGACGAAGTCAACAAAAAAGCAGAGGTCTGGCTCAAACCCGAAGAAGTATCACTGGCCATTGGCAAAGGGGGCATGAACATTAAGCTCGCCAGCCTGTTGACCAATTATATCATAGATGTTTTCAGAGAAACTGACCAGGAATTGGAAGAGGACGATATTTACCTGGATGAATTCAAGGACGAGATAGATGAATGGGTCATCGAAGCCCTAAAAGCCATAGGTTGTGATACTGCACGAAATGTACTGGCCCTGCCAAGAGAAACTTTGGTCGAAAAAGCCGATCTGGAGGAAAGTACCGTGGATGATGTTTTGAGCATCCTTCGTGCAGAATTTGAAGAATAATAAATTTTTTTGCTTATGTCGAGTGTTCGATTGAATAAAATTACCAGAGAACTGAACGTGGGTATCAGCACCCTGGTGGAGTTTTTACAAAAAAAAGGATTTGAGGTTGAAAACAATCCCAACGCCAAAATCAGCGAAGAGGCATATGTGCTTCTTGTCAAGGAATTTGGCGATGAGCAGGATCTTTTAATCCCCAAAAAGGAGAAAGCCAGGACTACAGAAACTGAACAATCAATTCCTGAGCCTGCTAAGCAACAAGAAGCTCCTGAAGAACCAGTTCTAAGTACTCCTCAACAAAAATTCAAGACTCTGGGCAAAATCGATCTGGATGCTATCAATAAGCCCAAAGCAGCTGAACCCAAAAAGCCTGCCAGGGAGGAAGTCCTTCCTGAGGAAGAAAAACCCACAAAAACTTCCGAAGAAACAGTGGCTCCTTCTGTAAAGACAGCTCCTGTTGTGGAGCTTGTGGAGCCCGAAATAAGCCTTGAAGAAAAACAAGAAATACCTAATAGGGAAGTTCCGGTTGAAGCTCCGGTTGAAACGCCGGCAGCCGAAGCAAGCAGCAGCGATGAAACTCCTTCTCCTGAATCAGCTCCTGTCGAAACAGAAATCTCTGTCAGTGCAGAAAAGGAAACAGTTGAGGAAGCCAAAGAAGAAGAGCCGGCAGTTCCCGAAATGCAGGAGGAACAAAAAGCAGAGGACCAAGAGCCCGAAGCCGAGCCTTCAAAATCCTCAGAACCCGAAATCTTCAGCTTGGGAAACAGGACTATTAAATCCAACATTAAGGTGGTTTCTACCATCGACCTGGATGCATTGAACCAAAATACCCGCCCCAAAAAGAAAACCAAACAGGAAAAACTCAAAGAGCAGGAAGAAAAGAGATTGCAGGAACAAGCTCTGCGCGAAGAGAGAAGAAAGGCCGAAGGCCTCAAGGGAAAAGCCGAAGGCAAAACCGATACTACTGATCCCAAAAAGAAAAAACGCAGCCGTATCAAGGATGTCAAAATCAGGGTAAACGGAGAATTTAATGCTCCGAACTCAAGGACTGACAAGTCCAAAAGCCGACTCAAAAAACCGGTACTCAAGACTGAAGTTAGTGATGAGGATGTCTCAAAACAAATTAAAGAAACTCTTGCCCGCCTGACCAATAAACCCAAAAAAGGGACAAAATATCGTAAAGAAAAACGGGAGGCCGCTTCACAAAGAATGCATGAGCAGGAAGCAAAAGAATTGCGGGATAAGAGTGTACTCAAAATAACGGAATTTGTTACCGTTAACGATCTGGCCACCATGATGGATGTTCCGGCTGTAAACGTCATCTCTACTTGTATCAGTATTGGTCAAATGGTGTCTATCAATCAGCGCCTAGATGCAGAAACCATCAATTTTGTGGCTGATGAATTCGGGTTTAAAACAGAATATGTAAGTGCAGAATTGCTGGAATCCATTCAGGTAGACGAGGATAAAGAAGAAGACTTGGTCTCCAGGCCACCCATTATCACGGTTATGGGGCATGTGGATCACGGTAAAACATCTCTGCTCGATTATATACGCAACGCCAATGTAATTGCCGGTGAAGCCGGAGGTATTACTCAGCATATCGGAGCATACAATGTTACACTCCAGGATGGTCGAAAAATCACCTTCCTGGACACCCCGGGTCACGAAGCCTTTACTGCCATGCGTGCCCGTGGAGCCAAAATTACGGATATTGCTATTATTATTGTGGCTGCAGACGACAATGTGATGCCTCAAACTATTGAGGCAATCAACCACGCTTCGGCAGCCGGAGTTCCTATGGTGTTTGCCATCAATAAAATTGATAAAGCGGGAGCTGATCCCGAAAGGATTAAACAGGAGCTGGCCTCGATGAATTATCTGGTCGAAGAATGGGGTGGTAAATACCAGTCTCAGGATATTTCGGCCAAACAAGGTGTCAAGGTAAAGGAATTGCTCGAAAAAGTCCTACTCGAGGCTGAGATGCTGGAGCTCAAGGCCAATCCCGCCAAACGCGCCATTGGTTCCATCATCGAGTCTACACTGGACAAGGGCCGTGGCTATGTAGCAACAGTTTTGGTTGAAAACGGGACCCTAAAAATCGGAGATATTGTCATTGCCGGTGTTAATCACGGACGAATCAAAGCCATGTTCAACGAACGTGGACAGCGAGTGGAGTCTGCCGGTCCTGCAGAGCCGGTATTGATTCTCGGAGTGAACGGAGCGCCTCAGGCAGGTGACAATTTCAATGTGCTTGATAACGAACAGGAAGCCAGAGAAATTGCCAATAAAAGAGAGCAATTGCAAAGAGAACAAGGCTTGCGTACCAGCAAAATTCTGACACTGGCCGAGATCGGAAGACGAATTGCCGTAGGTAATTTCAAAGAGCTGAACCTCATTGTTAAGGGAGACGTGGACGGCTCCATCGAAGCTTTGTCTGATTCGCTGATCGGTCTGAGTACTGAACAAATTCAGGTAAATGTAATACACAAAGCGGTGGGCCAGATTTCCGAATCGGATGTTACTCTGGCCTCTGCTTCTGATGCCATTATTGTAGGCTTCCAGGTGCGTCCCTCCATGGCTGCCCGCAGAATGGCCGAGCGCGATGGCGTAGACATACGTCTGTACTCCATTATTTACGATGCCATCGAAGAAATTAAATCGGCTATGGAAGGTATGCTTTCTCCGGAAATCAAGGAGGAAATTACTTCTACTGTCGAGGTACGCGAAGTCTTTAAGATTACCAAGGTCGGTACAGTGGCCGGATGTATGGTTAAAGAAGGGAAAATTAAGCGAGGCTCCAAAATTAGGCTTATTCGCGACGGTATCGTTGTGTTTACCGGAGAATTGGGCTCTTTAAAACGGTTTAAGGAAGATGTCAAGGAAGTTGCATCGGGTTATGAATGTGGGTTGAATATTTACAACTACAACGACATCAAAGTGGGCGATTTTATTGAAGCTTACGAAGAAATAGAAGTAAAAAAGACCTTGTAGTGTATGAATCTCTACGACATTATCATTTTGATTGTTGCCCTCCTGGGCTTAATTGATGGCTTGCGCAAAGGCCTTATTCAGACCATCGGAGCCATAGCCGGCGTAATATGTGGTATTTTTGCAGCGAAAGCTCTGTCGTATTTGCTTGCACCTTATATTTCGCAACTTTTTGAATCGGCCAGCCCCAAAGTGGTGCAGGTCATTTCTTTTATCATTCTTTTTGTGGTCACGGTAATTTTGTTCCATTTTGTAGCCCTCTTGTTGAGCAAACTCATAAAAATGGTTATGCTCGGATGGCTCAACCGCCTGGCCGGAGGGATAATTGCAGTGGTTCTCTACCTCTTTGTGCTGAGTATAGTGGCAAATGTCTTCGACTATTTTGATAAAGGAAAGTCGTCTTTCCATCAGGAAAAAAGCAGCGCTTCCCTTTTTTATGAACCCCTTTCGAATTTTGCCCCCTCGGTGTTGCCTTTTATTCATTTTGAAGACTGGAACATCAAAATCCCCGAAGCCCTTCAGAAAGCAGAGCCTGCCCCGCAAAGTATATGAATTATGAAATCATCCGAAGACAAGAACATTATCACCCAGGTCACCGCCGGTGAATACAAGTATGGTTTTGTTTCTGATATAGAAACCGAAAGTATTCCCGAGGGCTTGAATGAAGATGTTGTGCGTTTGATTTCTTTAAAAAAAAAGGAACCGGACTGGCTGCTGGACTTTCGTCTTAAGGCTTATAGACACTGGCAAAGCATGAAAAAGCCGGAATGGGCTCATCTGGACATTCCCGAAATTGATTATCAGAAAATAGTCTATTACGCTGCTCCCAAAAGCAAGACTTCTGTAGATAATCAGGAAGAAATTGATCCGGATTTACTGAAAACATTCGATAAACTGGGTATTCCCTTGCAGGAGCGCAAGCAATTGGCCGGTCTGGCTGTGGATGCTGTTATGGACAGCGTGTCGGTTAAAACCACTTACAAAGAAAGCTTAGCCAAAAAGGGTATTATATTTTGCTCCTTCAGCGAAGCTGTACATGAACACCCGGAATTGGTAAAACGCTATCTGGGTTCGGTTGTTCCTTATACAGACAATTATTACGCAGCCTTGAATTGTGCTGTTTTTAGTGATGGTTCTTTTGTCTACATTCCCAAGGGAGTGCGCTGTCCTATGGAGTTGTCGACTTATTTCCGAATCAACGCCATCAATACCGGCCAATTTGAGCGAACATTGATAGTGGCCGAGGACGATAGTTATGTGAGCTATCTGGAAGGCTGTACGGCTCCCATACGTGACGAGAATCAATTACATGTGGCTATTGTTGAAATTGTGGTAAACAATAGGGCAGAGGTAAAATATTCGACAGTACAAAACTGGTATCCCGGAGATAAGGAGGGTAAAGGAGGCATTTATAATTTTGTCACCAAGCGTTGTTTGTGCAAAGGTGAATCCTCCAAGGTTTCCTGGACTCAGGTTGAAACCGGTTCTGCCATTACCTGGAAATACCCTTCTTGTATATTGGCTGGAAAGAATTCCGTAGGAGAGTTTTATTCGGTTGCTGTTACCAACAATCACCAGCAGGCCGATACCGGCACCAAAATGATCCATCTGGGCGAAAACAGCCGCAGTACTATCGTTTCTAAAGGCATATCAGCCGGCAAAAGCCAGAATAGCTACCGGGGCCTGGTAAAAATCACCTCCAAAGCTTCCAATGCCCGCAATCATTCTCAATGCGACAGTTTGTTGCTGGGCGATACCTGTGGGGCACATACCTTTCCCTACATTGAAATCAACAATGAAACAGCTATGGTTGAACACGAAGCGACTACTTCGAAAATCAACGAGGATCAATTGTTTTATTGCAATCAGCGGGGCATTTCTACCGAAGAAGCCATAGGACTTATTGTGAACGGTTATGCCAAAGATGTGATCAATAAACTTCCCATGGAATTTGCCGTTGAAGCACAAAAATTGTTGCAGGTTTCGTTGGAAGGGAGTGTTGGATAATATGTTTGCTCAGGATGTAGTATTGTTTTCGATCTGGGGCCACCCCATGAGCCTGCTGGAACTAATCGGTTTGATTAGCGGATTGGTGGCGGTTTATTTGGCCTCAAAAGCGCTCTCTGTAAATTTTTTGTTTGGTTTGCTCAACAATGTGGTGTACTTTGTCATTTTTTATCAGGCAGGTTTGTACTCCGCCATGCTGTTGCAGACAGTTTATTTTGTTTTCAGCCTTTACGGGTATTTTCACTGGAGGCATCCTGCTCCGGAACAGCAGGGGAAAAACAGAGAGCTGCGCATACGCCGATTAAACAAGAGTCAATGGGCCCTGGTAATAGTGATTATTTTGGTGCTAGGAGGCTTGTGGAGTGAGGGCGTTATATATTTACAATCCAGATTCCCGTCATACATCGACCCTCCGGCCTTCCCCAGACTGGATGCAGTGTTAACGGTGGCAAGTGTAACTGGACAATTTTTGTTGTCCCGAAAAGTAAAGGACAACTGGATTATCTGGATCGTTGTTGATATTTTGAGCACAGCCCTTTATGCTTATATGGGTCTGTTTTTTACAGCATTGCTTTTTGCTGTCTTTACTTTGATAGCTATTAGAGCAGTGTTAGATTGGAATAAACAATATAAACAACAGGATGAAAACCTACAGGAAAGCAACATCGAGGCCAAATAGGCAAGCCGACGACAAGGAGGCACCCATTCAAAAGAGCAGCAGAGCTATTTGGGTAGCCCTGTTTATTCTGTTGATCCTGGCAGGTCTTGCTTATTTGTTGTTTAGCACACTGCCCCTGGAAGAGGCAGAAAACAGGCAACGGCTTTTGGTGAGCGCCCTTTCTTTGATGTTGCTGATTATGGGATTGCTGGTTTTTATCCGGGGTTGGTTCAAAAAAACGACAAGAAAAAAGACTAAAATAAAAAGAAAGAGCTCTGGAAAAAATTCTGGCCGAAAATCACATATCACAAAAAAAAACAAGGCCAGGGTTAAGGGAATACAGAAGACAAACAAATAGTACTAAAAGACAGAATATAGGCCAAGGCCATAAAGAATAGATTTATGTTGTTGGAAATAAAAAATCTGCATGCCTCCATAGGGGAAAAAGAAATCCTGAAAGGATTGAATTTATCGGTGAAAGAAGGAGAAATACATGCCATCATGGGGCCCAACGGCTCAGGGAAAAGTACGCTTTCTGCGGTGCTTTCGGGAAATCCGGCTTTTACCGTAACCAAGGGTAGTGTTCGCTTTAAAGGAATGGATCTTTTGGGCATGGCCCCCGAAGACCGTTCGCGCGAAGGATTGTTTCTGAGTTTTCAGTATCCGGTGGAAATCCCCGGAGTCAGTATGGTGAATTTTATGCGCACAGCCATAAACGAACATCGTAAATACCGCAAGCAGGAAGCCATGAACGCATCGGAATTTTTGAAGCTGATGCGTGAAAAGAAAGCACTGGTCGAATTGGATAATACTCTGGCCAGCCGTTCTGTAAACGAAGGTTTTTCGGGAGGAGAAAAAAAGCGCAACGAAATATTTCAAATGGCCATGCTTGACCCGCTGCTCTCCATCCTGGACGAGACCGACAGTGGTTTGGATATAGACGCATTGCGCGTTGTGGCCGAAGGAGTAAACAAGATCCAGACTCCTCAAAAATCCTGTATAGTAATTACCCATTATCAAAGACTTTTGGATTATATTGTTCCCGATAAAGTGCACGTGCTTTTTGACGGACGTATTGTAAAAAACGGAGATTTTCAATTGGCCAAAGAATTGGAAAAACACGGATACGACTGGGTAAAACAAGAATTGAGCGACTAAAATGGGAAAGGAAACAAACTACATTAATTTGTTCAGAAACTACCGGGAAGTACTCAGGCAATATTCTTCTCCTCTCATGGACGCTAAGCGGGATGCAGCTATGGGAATTTTTGAAAAGCGTGGTTTCCCGAAACCGGGAGACGAGGCTTACCGGCAATTTCCCCTGGACAATCTTTTGGAGATTGATTACGGCATGAATCTTTATCGAATGTCGACTCCGGCACATCCCGCTAAAGTCTTCAGGTGTGAAGTGCCCAGTTTGTCTACTCAATTGTTTTTTGTGGTCAATGATGTGTATTATCCCGATTATAAGCCTCATCATTTGCCGGAAGGAGTTTTATATGGCAGCATCGACAAGATACTTCGTGATTACCCCGAACTTATGGCTCCCTATTACGGGCGTCTGAGCGAACAATCTGATGATGCTTTTGCCGC
>JAAZGQ010000074.1 GCA_012511135.1 Bacteroidales bacterium
AGAATTAAAATTATATGTTGTGCGTATGGACTTTGCAGCTGAGACTGTTCCAACAAACAAAACTACGGCAAGAATAAAAGATATTGTGCTTTTTTTTGAATTCATCTGCTTTCTTAGTGGATTAAACTTGAATTATTTCCCGGGATTTCAGGCATTTTTATCAGAATGCAAACATACATAAAAAAGCAGTTAATACTGAAGTCATCTTGCAGATATGAATAAAAATGATGTCCTTTGCCGCTACGAATTTTCCTAAATGAGCGAAAAAGATTGGTATATCAGGATGATTCTTTGGCGGGAGAAACACATCAAAGAATCCAATTTTATTTTGATTCTGAGCTTTGTTGTCGGCTTGCTGACTTCGCTGGCTGCTTTGCTGCTGAAAACCCTTATTCACCAGATTCATCTCTGGGTTTCCTCGGGTTCGGCTGTTGATCACGCCAATTACTTCTATTTGTTGTATCCGGCTCTGGGTATCTTTTTGACGGTTATTTTTGTCCGTTATTTTGTCAAAGACGACATAGGACACGGTGTAACCAAAATTCTTTATGCTATATCGCGTCGTCAGGGCAGGCTCAAAAGGCATAATACCTGGACTTCGATGTTTTCGAGTTCTCTTACCATCGGTTTAGGGGGGTCTGTCGGAGCTGAAGCACCTATAGTACTGACCGGGGCTGCCATAGGTTCCAACCTGGGGAGTTTCTTCAAAATGAACCACAAAACCCTGATGATTTTAATCGGTTGTGGATCCGCCGGAGCCATAGCCGGTATTTTCAAAGCACCCATCGCCGGTCTGTTGTTTACCATAGAGGTGTTGATGCTGGACTTTACGGTGGCTTCCATTATGCCTTTGCTGATATCTTCGGTGACGGCAGCTACCTTGGCTTATTTTATGTCGGGTACCGGTGTGACTATTTCTTTTGCCGGAGCTCAGGCTTTTGAGATGATCAACATTCCCTGGGTTATAGTCCTGGGTGTTTTTTGCGGCCTGGTGTCGCTCTATCTTATTCGGGGAATGAATACCATCGAAGGCTGGTACAAAAAAATTAAAAACCATTGGTTCAAAATGGCTTTGGGGGCTTGTGCCCTGGGATTGCTCATCTTTGTGTTCCCTCCTTTATACGGAGAAGGTTACGAAAGCATAGAATCGCTCATAAACGGCAATCTGACCGAATTGACCCACAACAGCATCTTTTACGGAGTACAACAGCATTTTGGATGGCTGGCTCTTTATTTGCTGCTTATAATCATTTTCAAAGTTTTTGCTTCGGCCTCAACCAATGGTGCCGGAGGGGTGGGCGGAGTCTTTGCTCCCAGCCTTTTTGTAGGGAGTTTTACAGGTTTTCTGGTGGGAACTGTGCTCAATTATTTAGGCATAAGCAGTGTGGCACCTGGAAATTTTGCCCTGATGGGTATGGCCGGGCTGATGTCGGGTGTAATGCATGCTCCCCTGACAGGGATGTTCCTTATAGCCGAACTTACCGGAGGCTATGAATTGTTTTTGCCTTTGATGATAGTGGCTTCGGTGTCGTTTATGACCATTTTTCTGTTCGAGAAACACAGTATTTATTCCATGCGGCTGGCTCATAAGGGCGAGTTGCTTACTCACCATAAGGATAAGGCTGTGCTGACATTGATGAGGGTCGAAAACCTGATAGAAAAAGACTTTGAGGTGCTCAGTCCCGAGATGACACTGGGCGATCTGGTTAAGGTGATTTCCAAAGCCAAACGCAATATGTTCCCTGTTACAGACAAACATGGTGTACTTATGGGTATCGTTTTACTGGACGATATTCGTAATATTATGTTTCGTCAGGAATTGTACGGTCGTTTCAAAGTGCGCAAACTTATGATTTCGCCACCGGCCGTGTTGAACATCAGCGACTCTATGGAGGTGGTTATGAAAATATTTGACGATACCAATGCCTGGAATCTCCCGGTAAAGGACGATAACAACCATTACGTGGGTTTTGTTTCCAAATCCAAAATATTTAATTCTTATCGTAAAGTCCTGGTGCATTTTTCCGATGAATAATTATGCTTAAACAAGAACTGAGAATAGTATATATGGGCACGCCGGAATTTGCGGCTGCTCCCCTGCAAGCTCTGATTGACAACGACTACAAGGTGGTGGCCGTGGTCAGCATGCCCGACAAAGCCATGGGTCGCGGCCTTAAATTGCAGGCTTCGCCGGTGAAACAACTGGCGCTATCCTATTCCTTGCCTGTGCTGCAACCCGACAATCTCAAAGATCCCGGGTTTTTGGAAGAATTGCGTTCTTATGCTGCCGATTTGCAGATTGTTGTGGCCTTCAGGATGTTGCCCGAAGCCGTCTGGGCTATGCCCCCGATGGGGACATTTAACCTGCATGCATCCCTGTTGCCCCAATACCGGGGAGCCGCCCCCATACAATGGGCTGTCATCAACGGTGAAAAACAAACCGGCCTGACGAGCTTTTTGCTCGACCGGCAAATGGATACCGGGAAGATCTTGCTACAGGAAAAAATTTCTATTGGCCCTGATGAGACCGGCGGATCTGTGTATTCCCGACTGATGGAGTTGTCCGGTCCTATGGTGCTCCGTACGGTGGATTTACTGTTGAGTGGTCAAAGCAAGCCTTTAGCTCAGGAGCAGTTGATTGGAGAAAATGAGCCGTTGAAAGCTGCTCCCAAGCTACATAAAGACAATACCCGCATCGACTGGACGCGACCCGGAGCGGAACTCTATAATTTTGTTCGTGGTCTGGCTCCACATCCTGCAGCATGGACAGCCTGGCAAAAAGCCGACAAGAGCATTCAGCCGGTAAAGATATTTCAATGCAGTTTTGTTGCCCGGGAGCACCGTCTGGAAAGCGGGGAACTGCTCAGCGATCAAAAAAGCTATATAAAAACAGCTGTTCCGGGTGGTTTTCTGCATTGGGAATTGTTTCAGCCTGCAGGCAAAAAAGCTATGTCTGCTGCCGATTTTTTAAGAGGCAGGCCCGGAATTGAAGACTTTACTTTAGTCTGAGTAAAAAAAAATGCCCAAAAATTTGCAGAATAAGAAATTTCGCCTTTCATTTGCAGCACTAACCATAAAAACCATTTGCCTATAGATCCAATACTACTCTTTTGAACACATTAAAAAAGAGAGATGGAAACATTCCAACAGATGACCGATGAAGTATTGGTCAAGAGGTTTGCAAATGGTGACAACCAAGCATTTGATATTTTATTAAACCGCCACAGAAACAGGGTATATACCTATATACTGCTAATTGTCCGTAACAGGGATTTGGCCGAAGATGTATTTCAGGAAACCTTTATGAAGGTTATAGTAACCATCAAACAAGGCCGTTATGTGGACAACGGTAAGTTTTATGCCTGGGTTACCCGTATTGCGCACAACCTTATCATAGATATTTTTCGCAAAGAGCGCAACGAGAATACGGTTTCGAACGACGAGTTTGAAGAAGTCGATTTATTCAACAATTCTAAATTCTCCGATGAAAATATTGAAGATAAGCTGGTGAGAAATCAGGTAATGAGTGATGTGAACAATCTGGTGCGCATGTTGCCCGACAGCCAAAAAGAAGTGGTAGTTTTGCGCTATTACAAAAACCTGAGTTTCAAGGAAATTGCCGACCAAACCGGCGTAAGTATCAACACCGCCCTGGGTCGTATGCGCTATGCCGTATTGAACATGCGCCGTATGGCCGAAGGTAAAGACCTTTCTCTGGCAGTTTAAGTATTAGATAATCAGCCAGGTATAAAAATATTCCATACCAACTGTAAAAAAAAGCATTTGCTTTATACGATGGAGACAAAATCCTCGTTATAAAGTAAATGCTTTTTTAATTATGCCTATGGAAAAATTTTCTACTCCGCAAACTCAATCTTCAGTGAAAAATAAATCAGCTTTTCTGATTGAACCCAAAGCTTCCACCCTGGAATTTTTACGTATATTTGCCAGAGTTTACTCCGGCAATGAATTAAAAATACCGGGTAAACCCGAATTGAGTTTAAATTAAGGATCAAGACTTTTCTTAAGAAAAGCCTGTTTCCGGTAAATAGTTTCAGTATGCGCTTGGTTGCTCCTTCTTTGCTGTCTGCCAATTTTGCCAAGCTGGAGGCAGATCTTAAGATGATTAACGCCAGTCAGGCCGACTGGTTGCATCTTGATGTGATGGACGGCGTGTTTGTGCCCAACATCTCCTTTGGTTTCCCAGTGATGGAAGCCGTTGCCCGAATTTGCACCAAGCCTTTGGACGTGCACCTGATGATTGTGGAGCCGCAAAAGTTCATTCCTCAGGTTCAGGCTCTGGGTGCTTATTTGATGAACGTACACTACGAAGCTTGTACGCATTTGCACCGTGTCATAGGCGAAATTCATCAGGCCGGTATGAAAGCCGGTGTCACGCTCAACCCGCATACACCGGTCTCGGTGTTGGAAGATATATTGCCCGATCTGGATCTGGTATTGCTGATGTCGGTCAATCCCGGCTTTGGAGGCCAGGTGTTTATAGAGCAGACTTACGCCAAAATCACTAAGCTCAAACAAATGATTGCCGGCTGCAAGAGCCCCGCCCTCATCCAAATAGACGGCGGCGTGAGCCTTGACAACGCCGGAGCTTTGTACAGGGCCGGTGCCGATGTTCTGGTGTCGGGCAGTTTTATTTTCAAATCGCCCCGGCCCAAAGAGATCATAGAACAAATCAAAAAAGCTTAACAAAGAGTCTCGAAACAAAAGCTTAGCAAAGATTCTTAAAGAAAGGCTTAGCAAGGATTCTCAAAATAAGAGCCTGGCAAGAGTTCTCAAAATAAGGGCTTAGCAAGGATTCTCAAAAATAAGCTAAGCAAAAGTTTCCGTAATATTAATAAATAATTATATTTGCCGCAAAAAACTTGCGGCATGGCTGTTTCTGTCTTTCAACAAGCCCCCTTTTTGCGTATTGTCATTCCCCTGATCCTGGGAATGATTGTTGCGCCCTTCGGGTTCTTTACAGGCTTATTGTATTGCCTTTTACTGCTGCTGCCGGCTGTGTTTTTCAGGCTGTTTATACGCAATGCCAGTCTGGCCTGGCGTTTGCGCAAACTGCCCGGCCTTTTGTTTTTCTTGAGCTGGCTCTGTTTGGGTTCTGCACTTTTTCAAGGCAGACAGCAGGATAGAGCCTGTCCGCGGCTTGATAATTATTACCTGCAGGCTGAATTCGAAATTTTGTCCACACCCCAAATCAAGCCCAACAGTCTTCAATGTGCGGTGCGGGTTGTCTGCTCCGAGCCGGTCTGCTGGAAAAACAAAGCTTGTGTGCTTTATCTGGCCAAAGACAGCCATGCAATGGCCTTGCGAGCCGGCAACCGCATCAGGGCAGAGACGACTTTGGCTCCCTACAGCCGCCGCAGCCGCCCCATGGAGTTTAATTACGAACAATACTTGCTGAACAAAGGCTTTTGTGCGGGTGCTTTTGTGCCGGCAAGCGCCTGGGAACTACAGAGCGGCCAGGTCAGCCTGCGGGCAAAAGCCGATGCTTTGCGTGATCGCCTGGTCGGGTATTTTCGACAGGCAGGCCTGGGGGAAGAGCCCCTGGCCCTGGTTTCAGCCTTGGTGTTGGGCCGCAAAGAGCTGATGGAGACGGAGCAAAGACAAGCATTTTCTTCGGCCGGCGTAGCCCATATTCTGGCCGTAAGCGGGATGCATGTTTCTATCTTGTTTCTGTTGCTCGATAAATTGTTGTTTTTCATTAAACCAGGCAGAAAGGGTCTTTGGCTGAAACAAGTTCCTCTGGTTGCCCTGCTCTGGTGTTATGCTTTTGTAACGGGGATGTCTGCTTCGGTACTCAGGGCAGTAATTATGTGCAGTGTTTCAGCTTTGGGACTCTGCCTGGGAAGGCATTCAAACAGCTGGAATATGCTGGCTTTCTCTGCTTTTGTGCTCTTGATCGTCAATCCCTGTTATATCCTGGATGTGGGTTTTCAACTAAGTTTTGTGGCTGTGGCTTCCATTTTGTTGTTTTTGCCTCAGGCTGAATGCTATCTGGGAATAATCAAAGATCAGTCTGTTCCCGGTACAATGAACAGCCCAAAAGACAAGGTTGTCGGATTATATCGCGATACTTTGTTGTTGTCAATAGTGGCTCAGCTGGGAACCGCTCCCCTCTCTGTTTTTTATTTTAATCAATTCCCGCAGTATTTTTTGTTGGGCAATCTTTTGTTGGTCCCTTTGGCCAGCTTGTTGTTTTATCTCAGTTTCGCTTTGATTATCGTGAGTCCTTTGCCCTGGCTGAGCAGGGCACTGGCCTGGCCGGTCAATGCCCTGGCCGGCTTTTTTTGCCGCGGCAGCGATTTTATCGAAAAACTCCCCGGTTCGCTGGCTACCGAGCTTTGGCCGTCAAAGCCTGATGTGCTGACTGCCTATCTGCTTTTGGCCGTGATGTTTTATCTGTTCAAAAATAAACGGTATATTTACGCCCTCAACAGATACATATCAGCTTTGCAGAAGAAATTTAGCCCTTAAAACAATGATTTCGAAAATAATCGACGAAGATATAATTCAAAAGATTCATCGTTTGTTGCAGAAATGCAATAACATTGTATTGTTGACACACGAACATCCCGATGGCGATGCCCTGGGTTCGGCATTGGCCATGTACGACTATTTGCGTTTAGAAGGCAAGCGGGTCAGTGTCATTGTGCCCGATGAAATTCCCTCTTTTTTGCAATGGATGCCTGCTGCTGATGCCATAGTGGTGTATGAACAAGATCCCGAAACCGCCCGTAGTCTGCTGGGCCAGGCAGAATTAATTATGTTTCTGGATCTTAACAGCCTGAACAGGGTGGGAACTATGGCCTCTTTTATCAGTCAGCTGACCGTGCACAAAGTTTTAATTGATCACCACAACCACAGAGAAAAGCCTCTTGCTCATCTGGAAATTCGTCTGCCCGAAATGGCTTCGACCAGCGAAATGGTTTTCCGCTACATTTGCCGGGTGGGTGCTTTCGAAAAGCTGAGCAAAGAATGCGCAGTTTGCATATACACCGGAATGATGACCGATACCGGTGCATTTACGTACAACTCTCAATCCGAAGAGATGTACCTGATTATAAATCAATTGCTTTTGAAAGGCATCAACAAGGACGAGATTTATAAAAAGGTCTACGGTACTTCTACCGAAAGCCGCATGCGACTGATGGGCTATGTGCTTTACGAAAAAATGGAAGTTTTGCCCGAATTTCAAACCGCCATCATAACACTCAGCCGCGAAGAGCTGGATCGTTTTGAACATCAGGCCGGCGATACCGACGGTTTTGTCAATCTGCCGCTCAGTATGAGCAATGTGCGTTTTTCGGTGTTTTTGCGCGAAGAAGACGAAATCAGGATTTCCCTGCGTTCCGAAGGCGAATTATCCACTTCGACTATTGCAGCAGAGCTTTTTAATGG
>JAAZGQ010000075.1 GCA_012511135.1 Bacteroidales bacterium
CAAATAACCGCTTCTTGCTTTTCATCCTTTTCGATTATCGTTTAACGATTAAGCTCTGAATTTCTGTGCTTTCTTTAGATTTGAATTCCAGCAAATACAAGCCTTCGTTTAAATCTCCGAGCTTGATCTGGTTTTGCTCCGGCCTTATGATTTCTGTTCTGACCAATGCTCCCAAAACAGAATAAATTCTCAGGCATAAAACCTCTTTATTGCCAAAGTCCAGACTGAGAATATCCGATGCAGGATTGGGTGAAACCAACACACGATCAGCTCCCCGGGCGGGATAGTCCAGCGCATTTACAAAACCGGTAAAACTTACATTATCCAGGTACAACATGGATTCGGTATGTTGTACGTAAGCTCCTGTTACAAAATAAATACTGGCCGAATCGGGAAGCTCTTCGCTTTCATAACTAAGCGGGATTTCCAAGGCCGTCCAATCGGAAATGGTATCGCTGGTAACATAAAAGGAATTGGCTATTATATCTCCCAGCTTATAAAAATAAATCTGTACAACCAGACTGTCACCGCCAAAAGGCAGGTATTTGTAATATAAATACAAGGCTTCAGGCTTGTAATCGATGGCAAAAGAAGGCTTGGGCAACCAGTTTACCATAGCTTCGGCCTGGTCACTACTAAAAATAACCCCTCTTACCCCTTGTTCGTTATCGGGTTTAATTCTGACGGAAAACTGTCCGGTTCCCGGCGGGTAACTCTCGTTGTTTTTCTCCAGAGAAAAGCCGCGTACTTCACCCTTGGGCAAAGATCCCACCCAGCCGTCGGGTTTTTCGTAAACATAGGCAGTCCAGTCATCCACGTAATCTTCCCAAAGCTCGAATCCCGGATTGGGGATTTGAGCCACAGCTCCCATTGACAGGGCAATGAGAAGCGCAAGAATAAAAGAATTTTTCATGGCTTTTGGTTTACAAATTGTCAGTAAATGTATACATAAAATCGAATTTGCAAACTTTTTACACACTAGCCTGAAAAATATTTTATACTGATCTTTAAATGTATATGTTAGGTTCCATAATTCTTAAACCACCTTGCTTTCTCGCCCTGCCCAAAGCATCGGCGGCCAGCATGGCGGCCAGCACTTTTTCGGGAGTAATGCAGATGGCTTCGTGATGTATGCCTTCCTGAGGAGCACAGGCTTTTTGGGCCACTTTCATCAAGCGATCCCGACTTACATTGCTTATGCCTAAATCGTCAAAAGTAGTGGGCAGACCTATATCTTCGCAAAAATTATAAATCACTTCCATTTCTTCGGGACTGGCATCGTTAAGATGCAGGCCGGTAAGCACCCCAAATGCCACCTTTTCGCCATGATACAAAGCATGCGTCTCTTCCAGAGCCGTTAAACCGTTGTGCACCGAATGGGCTGTGGCCAGGCCGGAACTTTCAAAGCCAATTCCACTCAACAGGATATTAGCTTCAATGACGCGTTCCAAAGCCGGTGTGATAATCTTGTTTTCGTTGGCCAATTTGGCTGTGCGGCCGTAACGCATGATGGTTTCAAAACACAGTCTGGCCAGCCTCATTCCGGCCAGGGTGCTGTGCCCTCCGCATTCGTTGACCGAAAAGGTTCGTTCACAGGACTCGGCCTCAAAACGGGTGGCCAGCGCATCGCCCATGCCTGCAACCAAAAAACGCACAGGCGCCGAAGCAATGATGCCGGTGTCTACGAGTACTATCTGAGGATTGCTTTTTTGATAATAAATCGATTCGAAAGCCCCCTCTGAGGTATAGATCACTGCACAACCGCTGCAGGGGGCATCGGTGGAAGCTATGGTAGGAACAATGATCACCGGAATATCGGCCCTGTCGGCCACGATCTTGGCGGTATCCAGGCTTTTACCCCCTCCCATCCCCACCAGCAATCCGATTCGCTTTTGGCGGACTACAGCCAGCAGGCGCTCGATTTCCTGTTGACAACATTCTCCCCGGAATGTTTCCACATGAAAGCGACTCATATCTTCTGTACTTAGATGTTGGGGCAACACTTTGTCAATAATCGTGGGAGAAGCAAACAATAAAGCACGCTCTGCCAGCCGGCTGCTAAGTTCGGGTAAACCGGCCAAAGCCTGTTCTCCCTGAATGTATTTGCCCGGGAAGGCAGCTACATAATTTAATAATGCATTTTTCATTTAAACCTTGTATTTGGTATAATTCGATTTAAGATTTTTCCTTTACCGATCAGCATTCATCACCTTAACCCAGGCTTTTACAAAATCTTTTACAAACTTTTCTTTGTTGTCGTCCTGAGCATAGAATTCGGCATAGGATCGCAAAATGGAATTTGAACCAAAAACCAGGTCGACCCTGGTAGCAGTCCATTTAAGGGCTCCGCTTTTTCTGTCAACAATATGATATAAGTTTTCTGCCACCGGTTTCCAGGTATAATGCATGTCGGTGATGTTCACAAAAAAATCATTGCTGAGCACTCCCGGTTTGTCGGTAAAGACGCCGTGTTTACTACCACCGTAATTGGTTCCCAATACCCTCATCCCTCCGATCAATACTGTCATTTCGGGTGCTGTCAGCCCCATGAGCTGAGTACGGTCGAGCAGCAGTTCTTCGGGTTTTACCGCGTAGTCTTTTTTGAGCCAGTTGCGGTAGCCGTCGTGTATGGGTTCCAATACGGCAAAAGATTCCGGGTCGGTCATTTCGGCTGTGGCGTCGCCACGTCCGGGGCTGAAAGGCACACAGATATCAACACCGGCATCGCGGGCGGCCTTTTCGACAGCGGCACTTCCTCCCAGCACTATTAGGTCGGCAATGCTCACTTTCTTTGGCAAGCCGGCCTGAATTTTTTCGAGTGTTGCCAGCACTTTTTCCAGGCGTTGGGGCTCATTGCCTTCCCAGCTTCTTTGTGGTTCAAGCCTGATTCTTGATCCGTTGGCTCCTCCCCTGAAATCGGATCCCCGGAAAGTTCGGGCACTGTCCCAGGCTGTATTAATCAATTCTATCGGGCTCAATCCACTATTCAGCAGTTTTGCTTTTAAGTCTTTGATTTCGCTTTCGCTCAAAGTATAGTCAACTGCCGGAACCGGATCTTGCCAAATAAGATCTTCGGCGGGAACTTCCGGCCCGAGATAACGGCTCCTGGGGCCCAAATCACGGTGGGTCAGCTTGAACCAGGCACGGGCAAAAGCACGGGCAAAAGATTCGGGATCCTGGTGAAAGCGCTCGGATATTTTGCGGTATTCGGGATCCATTTTCATGGCCATATCCGCATCGGTCATCATAGGATTCCTGCGCACACCCGGTTTATGGGCATCGAGAGGTTTGTCTTCTTCTTTAATATTGACGGGCTCCCATTGCCAGGCGCCTGCCGGGCTTTTGGTCAGTTCCCAGTCGTAGTTGAGCAGTAAATGAAAATAAGTGTGGTTCCATCTGTCGGGATAGCTAGACCAGGCGCCCTCCAGCCCGCTGGTAACTGTATGTTCGGCATTGCCTTCGCCTTTGGGATTGTGCCAGCCCAATCCTTGTTCCTGAAGCTCCGCTCCTTCGGGGGCCGGGCCCAGTTTGGCAGCATCGCCGTTACCGTGCGCTTTGCCCACGGTGTGTCCTCCGGCAGTCAGGGCTACGGTTTCTTCGTCGTTCATTCCCATGCGCTTAAAAGTGAGGCGAACATCTTTGGCTGTTCTCAGAGGATCGGGCTTGCCGTCCACGCCTTCGGGGTTCACATAAATCAAGCCCATCTGAACGGCTGCCAGTGGATTTTCGAGCGATTCGCGATTTTCGTCATCGCTGTAACGGTTTTTGGTAGCTGCCAGCCATTCTTTTTCGGCTCCCCAATAAATATCTTTTTCGGGATGCCAGATATCCTCGCGGCCGCCCCCAAAACCAAAGGTCTTAAAACCCATCGACTCATAGGCAGCGTTACCGGCCAGGATGAATAAATCTGCCCAGGAAAGTTTGTTCCCGTATTTTTTCTTGATGGGCCAAAGCAGTCGACGGGCTTTGTCCAGGTTGACGTTGTCGGGCCAGCTGTTGAGGGGGGCAAAACGCTGGTTACCGGTGTTACTTCCTCCCCGGCCATCGCTTGTCCGGTAGGTGCCGGCGCTATGCCAGGCCATACGTATCATTAATCCGCCGTAATGCCCCCAATCAGCAGGCCACCAATCCTGGCTGTCGGTCATCAGTTTTTTCAGGTCTTCTTTTACAGCAAAATAATCGAGTTTCTTAAATTCTTCTCTGTAATTATAGTCTTGCCCCATAGGATTAGTCTTGCTGTCGTGTTGATGTAAAATATCCAGATTCAAGGCATTAGGCCACCAACTCATCACTGTATCGTTGGTTTCGGTGTTTGCGCCGTGCATCACAGGGCATTTTCCTTTTTTAGATGTTTCCATTGTTTTCTGTTTTTTAATTAGTACTTATTTATGATTTTTCCAATTACTCTGCATTACATCCGGTCTTTAAAAGCCTGGACATGAGTTTGAAATCCTTTAATTCAAGGTATTATTTAAGCTATTCAGTCGATAAAAATAATAAAATTCCAGCAAAAATATTTATTTCGAAGCGTTTGTTTAGAGATTTAATTCAGAGGATTAGTCAGATTTTGTACAGAGCCATCAAGAGTAAAGGAAGCATGCCAAGCAGATTAGATGTCATGTGCACTACAATGGCGTAGGCATTGTTGTTGTATTTTTCCTGGTAATAGCCGGCAATTAAACCTATGCTGCTGGTAAAAACAATGGTACGAATAAGAAAGTAGGCACTGTAACCGTAAGAAATCAAGCTCAGATGAGCTAAACCAAAGAGCAGGGCGCTAATCATCACCGATAAACTTATTTTTCTGTTTAGAATCCTGATTCCTTTCTGTTTAAAGGGAGCGAGCAAATTAAGGAAAAAACCCCGGAACAAGATTTCTTCGGCAATGCTGGCAGCCAAAACTATAAAACAGAGGAATTTCAGGGGATGCAGGCGGATCGCGGGATGAACTTCTCCTTGCGGTGCTCCGGATAATTTAGCAATAAAACTCAACAACAGCGACAGCCCCACATAGCTCATCAGGGTTATAACTACAGGTCTGAGCATCAACTTAAACTTCGGCATTGAGATGCTGTACCTTAGGTGTTTTTTCATTAACAAAATAGCAAGCGCCGACAGGCTAAATAGTATGACATATGTGATGAAAGATTTGGTAATAAACGCATTATTAATCTTGATGAGCGGGCTCAATAATACGGCTGCAAAATAAATGGCTGCAGTAAGAGCGATTCCGTAAACCAATCTTTCGATGTTCTTCATGGTATTTGATTAATAGCTGTTCCAACTGCTGATTTCTTCGGGATTTTTTCTGGTTTTGTTCCTTGTTTTCGAAATCGGATACCCCAGGCTTATGAGCAAGGGAACTCGTTTTTTTTCGGGTACGTTCAGCAGTTTCTTGAGCTTCTTTTCGTTGAACCAGCCTATGATGCAGGTGCCCAAACCCAGATCGGCGGCCTGCAAACAGAATTGATTCACGGCGATGCCCAAATCAATCAGGGAATATTCTTTGTTTTGCAGTACGGAAGCCAGGTTTGACAGGGTGTTCATCTTTTCAAGAACCACAGCCACCAGTATCGGTGCCTGATGGGCAAATTGATTCATGCCCATGCCTGAGGCCGAAGCTGCCACTTGCTCTTTGAGCTCGGGCTGATCGACCACAATAAATTTCCAGGGCTGGGAATTATTGGCCGAAGGTGCAAGGCGAGCCGACTCCAGACATTGAATAATCTTTTCTTTTTCTACCCTCGTTTCCGAGTATTTCCGGTCGCTTTGGCGCTGTTTTACTAAGTCTGTGAATTCCATATTTTTCATCTCCTGTTCGTTAATTTATTTGCACCATCCTCTTTTTTACCGAATTCTAAAAATAAGAATCTTACACCCTATTAAAGAATATTTCAACAATTAGCGCTGAGAGCTGTAAAAAGTAGTTACGATGTTAGTTGCTGATTTTTATGATTTTACCGCTCTGTACTTTCCCGTCCACCTGACATTTATAAAAATAAAGTCCCGGCGCAAAAACGGTCATATCAATGCCGGCAGCAGTGTGTATTTCTTTGCTCAATATCTTACGCCCCTGTACATCATACAACTCAAAATAAATCTGACCGCAGTGTTCTTTTGACTGAATTTGCAATTTTTCCACCACAGGATTGGGATAGATATCGATGCTTCCTTTTTGAAGATCAACAAGAGAGGAGGCATTTATTTCCGTATAGTAAACAACACTCTTTTTATAAAATTTCCACTCCTGGGTGGTCTGGTCCCAGTTATAATGAATAGATTCCCTTGGTTTATTAACGATAACATCAGCATAATCAATGACTAACCAGGACATTGGAGGTTGTAGTACTTCAGCCTGCAAACAAGTCAAATCATAGTCGTATTCAAATTTATAAGAAAAAATCAAAGGCTCGGAATTTCTTTGGTAAAAGGTTTCCCTAATCATATTACCACTGTCGTCGTAACTGCTTTCATATTTTCCGTTTAGCAACCAATAAGCAGTTGAATCAACCCATTTGTAATAGTTTTGTTCAATTATATTGCCTCCGTCGTTGTAGCTGTAATCTGACTTGGTGCTTTCAATAAACAGACTATCGGAAGAATCCCATTCATACACAACCCAGTTTGTCCTTTTTCCGCTGGTATCGCAGGCATATTCATTCATTTCCACTGCCTCAAAACAATTGCTGATTTCGTCCCTGTAATACAGGACCTCTTGTGTGATATTAGCCCTTTCATCATAATTGATCTCCACTTTCATATCAGCCAGATATTGCTCTGCGCTTTTGTCCCAGAAATAATCAATTA
>JAAZGQ010000076.1 GCA_012511135.1 Bacteroidales bacterium
CTCCCGGAGCAGCCTTTCAGCTTGTGAATTTTGGCATTTCGTGCTACTTTTGGAGCTTTTCAACAAAAAAAATCCTACTGTGAACACATTCTTTGAACCTCTGGTCGAATACCTTGGAAAAATTCTTTTTTGGGATCCCTTTGCTGCGATGGGCCTGAACCTGGGGGCCGATGTGCCCTTTATTGTTATCTGGCTCATCGGAGGCGGATTGTTTTTTACTTTCTACCTAAAGTTTATCAACTTTCGCGGAATTAAACAGGGTTTTGCCCTGGCATTTGGCCGAGACAAACGCCACGCAGGAAAGGGCGACACTTCGCATTTTCAGGCAGTTGCCACAGCTCTGTCCTCGACGGTTGGTCTGGGAAATATTGCCGGTGTGGCTGTGGCTATATCCATGGGCGGTCCGGGAGCTACTTTTTGGATGATCGTGGCCGGTTTGCTGGGTATGTCTTCCAAATTCGCCGAATGCACTCTGGGGGTTAAATACCGAAGAATCAACGAACAGGGACAGGTTTCGGGCGGACCGATGTACTACCTCCTGGACGGTCTGAAAGAAAGAGGCCTGCCCCGAACCGGAAAATTTTTGTCCTATCTTTACGGTATCACTATAGCTTTATCGGCTTTCGGCATTGGCAACATGTTTCAATCGAACCAGATTCATGCCCAGCTTTCCAATGTTTTTCCTGTTTTGACGCCTCACGGACTGTGGATAGGTATTGCACTGGCCATCCTGACCGGCTTGGTAATATTGGGAGGCATACGCAGCATTGCTAAGGTTTGCGGAAGATTGTTTCCTGTCATGGCCGGCATTTACATCATTATGTGCCTGCTTATTATTTTGAGCAACATCGGTCATCTTGGTGAGGCTTTTCGCGTCATCTGGGATGGGGCTTTTTCTCCTGAAGCGGCCAAAGGAGGATTTGTAGGCGTATTGATAATGGGCTTCCGCAGGGCAGTCTTTTCGAACGAAGCCGGCATTGGTTCGGCAGCCATTGCCCATTCTTCGGTTAAAACCAAAGAACCGGTTACAGAAGGTTACGTAGCTTTGCTGGAACCTTTTATAGACACAGTGCTTATATGTACTCTGACCGCTCTTAGCCTGATATTCACCGGTGTTTATCAAAACCCCGGGCAACTGGAAGGAGCTCAGCTCACCTCTGCCGCCTTTGCCACGCTGGCGCCCTGGGCACCCTACGTGCTCTTGCTTTGCATGATGCTTTTCGTATATTCCACCTTGATTGGCTGGTCTTATTACGGGGTAAAAGGTTTTGATTATGTGTTCGGCGGTTTATCCAAACGCCTGACCGGCAAACGCATTTATGCCGAAAAAACCTATCAGCTGCTCTTTTTGTTTATGATTGTAGTAGGCACCACCACCAGTTTAAACAGCATCATCGATTTTTCGGATATGTTGGTTCTATCCATGTCGGTACCCAATATTATCGGACTTTACATACTGGCGCCTGTTATCAAGACAGAATTGAAAAATTACCGGACAAAAATCAAAAAATAAACCGCGGATTACAAAAACATAAACCGCGAAAAGAGTAAAAACACAATGCTTAGACTGGTCTGATTGTTTGAGCTGAATATTTCAGTTTTCTGAACATTTTTGATTATTTTTGTGCTCAGCGATAAGCCTGATTCTATTGATTTAAAACCATATCAAATTGTCCGACATGAACAAGCAAACCATGAACAAGCTGACCACGAATAAGCCGACCACTAACAAGCAGGTACTGACCAGGCAGATTCTAATAAATAAGACCGGAATTGTAATGATTTTGGCCGCTCTGTTTTTTTCTTACGGATTACAGGCACAACCAATCAATCCCAATCCCGGTCAAACTTCTGCTCCCAGTCCCAATCCCGGCCCGTACAGTGCCTATCTTTTCGCCTATTTTACCGGAAACCGCATTGACCAGGAGGCCGTACATAACGCCATCAGTGCAGACGGTTACAACTATCTGGCACTGAACAACAACAAACCCGTTCTGAATTCAAGCGAAATCAGTTCTACCGGCGGAGTGCGCGATCCTCATATATTAAGGGGCGAAGACGGCAACACTTTTTACATGGTGCTTACCGACATGGTTTCGGCCAAGGGCTGGAGTTCCAACCGGGCCATGGTCCTGCTCAAATCGACCGACCTGATCAACTGGCAATCGAGCGTGGTAAACATTCAAAAAAAATACCCCAATC
>JAAZGQ010000077.1 GCA_012511135.1 Bacteroidales bacterium
GAGAATCTAATTACAAACTGCAAGAGTCTGTTTCTTGCGATAATTTTAGTGTCAACACTGCTTTTTGGCAGTTGTTCAAAATCCGGGAAGCCCCATTACGAGGCTTATTTATTTGCCTATTTCGAGGGTAGTGCCGGCGACCGCCAACACCAGGAACAATTGCGCTTTGCGCTTAGTAGCGATGCCGTTCACTGGAAGGCCCTCAATAACAACGAGCCTATACTGAGCTCCGAAGCGATTTCCCAGTCCGGAGGCATCAGGGACCCCCATATTCTTCGTGCCGAAGACGGCAAGACTTTTTATCTGGTAGCTACCGATATGTCAACAGGCAGGAACGGCTGGAAATCAAACCCGGGCATAGTGATGCTAAAATCCAAAGATTTGATTCATTGGGAACACAGCAGTGTTAATTTGTCGAAAGATTATCCTGAGCATTTTGCCAAGGCGTACTGGGTATGGGCTCCTCAAACCATCTACGACCCGGCAGCCGGGAAATACCTGGTTTATTTTACCCTTAAGCTCGAAGACGACGATAAACTGGATTTTTATTCTGCTTACGCCAACAAGGATTTCAGCGGTTTCGAAGCTGAACCTACCTTGATGTTCAGTGCCAGACACGGGGCCATCGATGCCGATATTGTCCACAAGGACGGCACCTGGCATATGTTTTACAAAGGGAATACCAAAGACGAACAGGGCAGAGAATTCGAAAACGGAATAAAACAGGCAACGGCACCCAGTTTGCAGGGCCCCTGGACCGAACATTTTGAATACCTGGATGTTTACCACAAGTCGCGCACCAACGTTGAAGGTTCCAGCGTATTTAAGCTGAACGATTCCGACACCTATATCCTGATGTACGATCTCTATTCGAGCGGAAGGTATGAATTTCAACGCTCCCAGGATTTGGTTCATTTTACCGACCGGCCCGAGTCGTTTGTGAAAGATTTTCATCCACGGCATGGCAGCATCATCGGTATTACAAAGAAAGAAGCAAAACGTCTTAACCAACAATGGGGCGACAAGGATGCAAAAGCTCAGGATATTGCGCCAAAATTATCCTACACTTTTAAGCAGCATAAGGTAACCGACGACGATAGAATCATTTATTCCTGGGAGGTAACAGGCAATCCAATCGTAAGGCATAAATACACGGCCGATGCCGCCGCTCTGGTGCACAACGACACTTTGTTTATTTTTACCGGCGAAGATTACGAAGGCGGGCAGAGAGGCTATAATATCAAAAACTGGTGTGTGTTTGCCACCACCGACATGAAGAACTTTTGGGAATACAAAATACCCCTGAGAGCAACAGATTTTAGCTGGGGAGAAAAGAACGCTTCCTGGGCCAGTCAGGTAATAGAACGCAACGGGAAGTTTTACTGGTACACCAGCTCGCAAACCACCGGCATCGGCGTAGCTGTTTCCGATCGTCCCGAGGGCCCTTACAAAGACGCCATCGGGGAACCGCTCTTAACCAACAAGGATAGTTTCGGCAAGCGTCACAGCTGGCGAACCATTGATCCTACGGTCTTTATTGACGACGACGGCCAGGCATGGCTGTACTGGGGAAACGGGGCCTGCTGGCTGGTGAAACTCAACAAGGACATGATTTCGTACGACCGGGAATATGGCGTAAAAATGGTGGACATACAGGGGGAAATGGAGTTTCCCTTTACCGAGGCTCCCTGGATTCATAAAAAGGACGGCGTTTACTTTCTTTCGTTTGCCGTGGGTTTCCCCGAACGCATTGCTTATGCCACCAGCGACAAAGCCGAAGGTCCCTATACTTACCGGGGCATCATCAACGAGATTGCTGGTAACAGCAACACCAATCATCAGGCCATTTTGGAATACAAAGGCCAGTGGTACTTTATTTATCACAACGGGGGCATACAGACCGATGGCGGCAGCTTCAGCCGCAGTGTCTGCATTGACCTGATGGAATTTGAC
>JAAZGQ010000078.1 GCA_012511135.1 Bacteroidales bacterium
CCCTCATTTCGTCCGCAGTCGGATTGAGTTTGGGTTTAGAAAAAAGCATATCCGTCTCTTTGTTTATAGGAATCAAATGAATGTGCGCATGAGGAACCTCCATACCAACCACAGCCAACCCGATTCGTTTGCAGGCTATGGCGTTTTTAAGGGCCAGTGCAATCTTTTTGGCAAATACCATCATGTCAGCCAGTTCTTGATCGTCAATATCAAACAAGTAGTCTGTTTCTTTCCTGGGTATCACCAGTGTGTGCCCCGGCATCAGGGGATGTATGTCCAGAAAGGCAAAAAAGTGTTCGTCTTCTGCAATTTTGTAACAGGGAATATCGCCTGCAATGATTTTGCTGAAAATACTTGCCATAACAGTGTTATTTTGCGTGTTCAATTTTCTTGATCCTGTAAGACATTATGCCTGCAGGGACATTAATATCGACTACTTCTCCTTCTTTTTTGCCGAAAAGGCCCTGGGCAATCGGTGAGCTCACCGAAATTTTCTTTTCCCTGAGATTGGCTTCGCTATCAGGAACAATGGTATACTGAATTTCCTGATTTGTTTTCAGGTTTAGAAGATGAACGTTGGTCAGTATTTGTACCGAGTCGATGCTAATTTTAGTTTCGTCCAGAATGCGGGCATTACGGATTAATTCTTTAAGTCTGGCAATTTTCATTTCCAGCATGCCCTGGGCGTCTTTAGCCGCATCGTATTCGGCGTTTTCAGACAGATCGCCTTTGTCGCGTGCTTCTGCAATTTGCTTTGCGATATAGGGGCGATCCACTGTTTCCAGCTGCTCCAGTTCTTCTTTTAATTTGTTCAGACCATTTTCGGTCATGTAATTCGTTGCCATATTCGAAACCTAAACTTTCAAAGGGATTAAACAAAAAGAATCCCGGCAAACAGCCGGAACTCCTCTCAAAATGAGGTCCAAAGATATGTAATTCTTGAAGATATAAAAAATTTTCAGCCCTGTTTTTAAACATAGCCAGCTATAAAAGAGGCTTTTTATTTAACTAAATTCCAGGACTTAAAGCAGCTTTTGTATGGCTTCATCCAAATTTTGAATGGTTTCGTCTCTGCCTGTTAAGTTCCCCTGCTTGTCGATGAGAAAATAACTGGGCAAGTTGCTTACGTTGTACATAGAAAGATAGGCAGAGTTTTGCAGGTTCTTATCGCGAACGCAAATCCAGGGTAAATTCAAGGCTCCGGTTTTCCAGAAATGTTCGTCGGGGTCGAGAGATACCTGATATATTTCAAAACCATAGAGTTCATACCTGTTGTATAATTCTCTCATTTCAATGGTGCGGGCTGCTGAGTAATCTGTTTGGAATGCAGTGAAATCTAGTAAGATCACTTTGCCTTCAAGGCTGGACAAGGGAATATTTTGTCCAAAAACATTGGGTAAGTTAATTTCGAAATACTTTAAGGCATCTATTTCAATAATGGGAATGTCTTCGGGTGTGTTTCGCTGCTTACGAATGCTGCTCATGCCCTGCATGGTCAGATTAACCAGCTGTCTGGTTCTGTCAGCATGGGGGAAATGCACGTTCCAGGCAGTGGCTACGGCCGCAAAATGACGATTGTCTTTGTCGGAATAGGGATCGAAAATCAGCAATTTATGAATGCGCTGGAATAGAGCAAAGTAGGCTACAGGTGATGCCGGATCGGAAAAAATGTAGTTCTGGGCTTGTTTTTTATGTTTGTCGATGCAGTTCAGCACCAGATCGATGTAAGTCTCTTCTTCAATTTCTTTGTTATTGAAAAGGCTTTGGATGGAGTCGTATTGCTTCCGTGTATTTCTCTGCAATAAAGCGAGTTCCTGCATCTGAAAACAATAATCGGAGCCGCTCACCTGATAGCTGGTCGAAAAATTATCTGTTGAGGCTTCGATGTTGATGTGTACCAGAGAGTCGACGGCCAGGAAGATGCGTTGCCGGTCAAGGCGCAGACGGTAAAATTCAGGGTACCCGGGCAGAGGAGCTTTGAATTTGAAATGCCCCCGCTCGTCTAATACTACGGAGTCAATTATTGATGTGTTGCTTAGGCCAAAGGATTGAAAATACAAAGTCTTGCTTTCTGCGTTTTGAACATTGCCTTCCACAACAAAGTCTTTATTGCCAGAACAAGCCTGCAACAGGATTAGCAAGACTGTTATAAAAGAGATATTTTTCATTTATTAGGATGAATGAATGTGAAGGACAAAATTATAAAAAAAAAGCATACCTACACAGCGGGTGTCTAAAGTTCTTTGTGCTCCAAAAGCAGCTTATGAAGCTTTCTAATGCCCTCAGAGGCGCTTAATTTAATATGCTTAATACCCGGGAATCTGCATAAAGTTAGTTCTTCGGGGTCTATCACGTAGGAGGGGCTCCCCCCGGGGACAATATGGAGCAGACCGGCAGCCGGATAAACCACTAATGAACTGCCAATTACGACAAAATAGTCTGCCTGTTTTACCAATTCCATGGCCGGTTCTATCATGGTCACCAGTTCGTGGAACCAGACAATATGCGGACGCAGCTGATCTCCAAAGGGTGTGCAATCGCCCAAACGGACTTCGTAATTCTCGGGTTTTAGCTCAACAATATACTCTGAATGGACTACTCCTCTAACGTTGGTCAAATCTCCATGCAAATGCAAGACCTTGATGCTACCGGCACGTTCATCCAGGTTATCTACATTTTGAGTGATGATTTGCACATCAAAAGATTTTTCCATGGCAGCAAGTTCGTAGTGTCCGGCATTGGGTTCAACTTCCAGGAGTTGCTTGCGGCGTTTATTGTAAAATTGGGTCACCAGTTCCGGATTGGCATTCCAGCCTTCGGGAGTTGCGACCATTTCAACAGGATATTCTTCCCATAAACCGCCAGATCCGCGAAAGGTTTTGATGCCGCTTTCGGCACTCATGCCTGCGCCGGTCAATACTACCAGTTTTTTCATAGTTCTATATTTGAAAACCGGGCATAAACACTCAAAGGCAAACAACGGCCGGCCTGGTCGTTGATAGAGAGTTCACCCGATTCAATGTCTTGTGCGTAGGGAAAATATTCCCTGATCAAATTATGAGCAATGGATGAGGAAAAGCCCATGGAATACAAATTGAGGATGAGGAAAGCCTTTTTAGGATCAAGCAGTTCTCTGCAAGCTTCCATCAGGGGAAGGATGCCTTCCTCAAGGATCCATTTTTCTCCTTCGGGCCCTCTGCCGTAGGCAGGAGGATCCAATATAATCCCCTGATACTTTTTACCTCTTCTGGCTTCTCTGCGAACATACTTCAGGGCATCTTCCACTACCCAGCGAATATTATCCAGGCCGCTGGCTTTCATGTTTTCTTTGGCCCAGGTAATTACCTGTTTTACAGAGTCCAGGTGGCTTACGTCAGCCCCGCAGGCTTTGGCGGCCAGTGAGGCTCCTCCGGTATAAGCGAACAGATTTAGTACCGAGGCCTGCTGTTGTTGGCCTTGTTGTATATTCTGCTTCAGATGTGCCTGGGATTCCTGCTGTTGTTGGTTGTCGTAGTGTTGATGAAGTAGCAAGCTATCGTAGATGAAATTCCAGTTTGAGGCTTGTTCCGGGAACAGTCCCACATGCTTGAATGCGGTCATTCCCAGACGAAAACGCAGTTTTAACTGTTTGTATTCGTAGTTAACAAACCATTGGTCTGGCATAGGGGGTTTAAGTTGCCACTCTCCTCTTTCGCCGATCTCTGCCAATTTATCGACTCCCGATTGCTTTTTGCCGAAAGTTCTCACAAAACTGGCGTCAGACAGGGATGACCATTCTATGTCCGTCATTTTTTTCGGCCAGATGGCTTGGGGCTCCGGCCTTCGAAGAACATAAGAGCCAAAGCGTTCCAATTTTTCGAAGCCTCCGGTATCAATCAATTCATATTCCTGCCAAAGACTCCTGTCCCTTATTGTTTGCATATCCTGTCATTTAAATCAACACAAATGTAACAAATATCGCGTATATTTGAACTTTTAATTTCCCTGAACTTTTGTAGCATGGAACGAATTAGCAGCCTGCAAAATCCCGGAATCAATCAATTGTTGCGCTTGCAGGCCAAAGCCAGAGAGCGTAGGGAGCATTCTTTGGTTCTGGTCGAAGGAGCTCGTGAGATACAACTTGCTCTGAGCAAGGGATATCGTCCGGAACAGCTTTATATTTGCCCCGAACTTTATGCCCAAAGCGAATACCCGGATATAACAAAAGCACTGCCTGAAGAGATCAAAACAGAACTATCCCTGCCTGTCTTCGAAAAGCTCGCTTATAGGGAGAATTCCGACGGTTTGCTTGCTACGCTTCGGCTTAAATCTCATCTGCTTGACGAACTGGTTTTAACCGATCATCCTTTTATCATAGTCCTGGAAGCTGTAGAAAAACCCGGTAACCTGGGAGCCATTTTGCGTACGGCAGATGCGGCTGCCGTAGATGCGGTGATTGTCTGTGATCCTTTGTGCGATTTATACAATCCTAACGTAATTCGTTCCAGTATAGGCTGTTTGTTTTCTGTTCAAACGGCAGTTTGTACTTCGCAACAAGCTTTGGAATGGATGAAAAAACGAGGGATAAGAGTGTTGGCTGCAGAATTGCAGGCTTCACAGTGGTATCATGAAACGGACATGAGCAGCAGCGCAGCTGTTGTCATGGGAACAGAAGCCGATGGGCTGAGTCCCTTTTGGTTGAAAAATGCCGATGAACGTATCAAAATCCCTATGCGAGGTTATATAGATTCCCTGAACGTATCGGTTTCCACAGCCATACTCACCTACGAAGCTATGCGTCAGCGGGAATTCAGATGAACCTGTTGAACGCTGATGGAAGAATGTGTAAATACTGAGGCCATTTCCTGAAATTTTTCTTCGGCTTCGGTAGTCAGGTAGCGACAGCTTCCGCCTTTGGAGCATAGCTCATCGATTTCCGGATGACGCCGGAGGTAATCGCTCAGACTGTCAGCGACCAGCTTACCCTGTGTAATTATACTCACCCTGTCCGGGGAGTGTTTTCGTATTTGATTTATTAGAAGAGGATAGTGGGTGCAGGCCAGCACCAGGGTGTCGATGAGCGGATCGCGTCCGAATAGCCTGTCAAGGTGTTTCTTGACGAAAAAGGAGGCTCCCGGACTGTCGTGTTCACCGTTTTCGACCAGGGGAACCCACATCGGGCAGGCTTCTGATTCCAGTTGAATATCGGGAAACAATTTATGAATTTCGATGGGGTAGGATCCCGATTGTACCGTACCTTGTGTCCCTACTAAACCTACATGCCTGGTTTTGCTAAGGGGTCCCAGTGATTCAACCGTTGGCCGCAATATTCCCAGTACCCTGCTGTTGTGCTCCAGTGTGGGAAGGAAATGTTGTTGTATATTACGCAAAGCTTTAGCTGAGGCTGTATTGCAGGCCAGAATAACCAGACGGCAACCTTGATTGAACAAGTATTGAACTGCCTCCAGAGTGAATTGGTTTACCAATTCAAAAGAACGATTACCGTAGGGGGTTCGTGCGTTGTCTCCCAGGTAGAGATAGTCGTATTGCGGGAGCTTGCAACGAAATTCTTCCAGTATGGTCAGACCGCCATAGCCGGAATCAAAAACACC